>CBDUWG010000023.1:0-10739 GCA_965370845.1 uncultured bacterium | reverse complement strand
GAGCTAGTGGTTTCTATAGATTTAGATAGGAGACGGATACTTACGAAGCTCGAAGCTCGTTTGTCGGTATCGAAGCTCGTAACGATGCTCGTTAGTCGATGCTCGAAAACAATCATCTTTTCCAGAAATTCCCATATCGAGCCTCAAGCCTCCAGCTTCCAGTTTCGTAACGAGCCTCGTCAACGCCAAACCAGCCTCGACATCCCAGGAGGTTCACTCATCGCCTTAACCCTTGGCCAGAAGGCTGCCCGGGTGGAACTGCTCATCCTGGATGTGGACGGCGTGCTCACCGGCGGGGAGATCATTCACGGATCCGGGGGCATGGAGCTGAAGCATTTCAGCACCCGGGACGGGTTGGCCATTGTCCAGGCCCATCGAGCAGGTCTAGTGGTGGCTTTCATCACCGGCAGGTCCTCCGAGGCGGTGATGGCCAGAGCTGCTGAGCTGGGGGTCAAGGACCTCTTTCAGGGACACACGGACAAGTTGGAAGCTTACCAGAGCCTTTTGAGAAAATATCATCTGGATGACGATCAGGTGGCCTTTGTGGGGGACGATCTTGTGGATTTACCGGTTATGAGGAAGGTTGGCCTAAAGATGGCCGTGGCCAATGCCAGTGGTGAGCTGAAGGCGGTGGCCGATTACGTGACCATCGCCAGCGGAGGACAGGGGGCTGTGCGGGAGATTGTGGATTTTCTGCTGGGTTGGAAGGAGAGAGAGGAGCCGGCGACCGTTGAGAGAGAGTAAAACCAGCGGCAGGGACAGGATCAGTATTGAGGGAGCCCGCCAGGTCATCAGGGAAGAGGCCGAGGCAGTGCTGCGGCTGGAGGACAGGATCGGCACCGATTTCGAGAGGGCCGTGGAGCTCATCCTGGGTTGCAAAGGAAGGGTGATCGTCACCGGCATGGGGAAATCCGGGCACATCGGTCGAAAGATCGCCGCCACCCTCACCAGCACGGGCACGGCCGCCTTTTTTCTGCACCCCGCCGAGGGTATGCACGGAGATCTGGGCATCGTTCAGCGGAATGACTGCATCATCGCCATCTCGAAGAGCGGGGAGACGAACGAGTTCCATTTGCTGCTGCCCATCTTCAAGCGGCTGGGCGTGCCCATCGTGGCCATCACCGGCAACGTCAGCTCTCCCCTGGCCCGGAAGAGCGACGCGGTCCTGGACGTCAGCGTGCAGAAGGAGGCTTGCCCGAACAACCTGGCGCCCACATGCAGCACCACGGCCAGTCTGGTGATGGGCGATGCTTTGGCCGTAGCCCTTTTGTTGAAGAGGGGTTTCAGCCAGGACGATTTTGCCTTTCTCCATCCCGGCGGCAACTTGGGCAAGAAGCTGATTCTCAAAGTGGCCGATGTGATGCACACCGGCAGCGAGGTTCCCATCGTTTCCGAAATCGCCAATATGAAGGTGGCCATCTTGGAGATGACCTCCAAGCGGTTAGGGGTGACTGCCGTCGTCGATGGCTCGGGCCGGCTGAGGGGGATTATCACCGACGGGGATTTGAGGCGTCTGGTGGAGAGAACCGATGCGGTTTTCTCCCTTACCGCCGGGAAAGCCATGACCCGCCGGCCCAGGACCATCTCCCATGATTCCCTGGCGGCCGAGGCCGTTAACACCATGGAACAGTACAATATCACCTCTTTGATCATCACCGACAGGGGAAATAAGCCCGTGGGCATCGTTCACCTACACGACCTCCTCAAGGCCGGTATAGTCTGAGGAAACGATGTCCAAAAAGCGACTGAAGAACTGGCTGATCTATCGTTTCATCCGCATCCTGGTTTTCTGGGTGTCGCGCCTGCCCCGGGGTACGGCCTTGAGATTCTGCGGCTTTCTGGGTTTTTTGGCCTTCTTGGTCGTGAGGGATGCCCGGCGATTGACCGTGAAGAATATCTCCCGGGCCTTCGGCTGGCCAAAGGGACATCCTGGTCTGCTAAGAACGGCCCGCGGTGTGTTCGTCAACGCCGGCAAGAATTTAGCCGACATGATACTCTTACCCCGGCTGAACGAGGCCGATATCGACCGGCTGGTCAGCGTGAACGGAGGTCATTATTTTGACCAGGCCATGGCGCTGGGCCGGGGAGTTGTCGCCGTCACCGGCCACATCGGCAACTGGGAGCTGTTGGCCGCCTGGTTCTCCATCAAGGGTTTTCCGGTGAACGTTATATTCCGCCAGGTCTATGACCCCCGTTTGGACCGGATGCTCAACGATCTTCGCAAAAATGCCAATGTAAAAGGCATTTCGCGAGATGCCGGAATCAAGGAGATGATCCGGGTGCTGCGCCGCGGGGAGGTTTTGGGCATTCTGATGGACCAGGATACCAAGGTGCGCGGGGTTTTTGTTCCCTTCTTCGGCCGTGTTGCCCACACCCCCGTGGGCCCGGTAGTTTTAGCCATGAAAATGGGGGCCCCCATCGTGCCCATAGCCATTCACCGCCAGCAGGATGAGACCTATCTGATCACTGTAGAACAGCCTCTGAAACTCGTTTGCACCGGGAATCGAGAAAAAGATATTTTGACTAACACGGCTGCCTGTTCAGCAGCATTGGAGCGCTTCGTTCGCATGGATCCTGCCCAGTGGGTCTGGATGCACGACCGGTGGAGAAAGAAGATGAGCGGGGAAGAGAAACTGGCTGCGGAGGAAATTTTTAATGCGCCTTGAGTTTGCCTTGTCCATCTTGGCCCTTTTTTTGCTATTTAACGTGACCGGGTGCCAGAAGGAAGAGCCGCCCCGCGTTGCCGAGGACAGCTTTCAGAATGCTCCAGAGCAAGTCATTGAGAATATGGAGGTTATCTTCACAGAACAGGGACGGCGGACCGGGGTGCTCAGGGCGGACTCGGTGACCGTCTATAGACAGGGTCAGGAGAAGAGGGGCAAGAGGATTCGGGTTGATTATTACGACCGGGATGGTCAGCATGTCTCCACTCTTACCGCCGAGGAAGGAACTTATAATTCCGATGCTGAGGAGGTGGAGGCGCGGGGAAATGTGGTGGTGGTTTCCGAGGACAGCACGTATCTGCAGACGGATGTTTTGATCTGGCGGAAGCAGATCAACAGGATATTCACCGATTCCTTTGTGACCATCACCCGCGGGAAAAACACGGTGTCCGGCTATGGCCTGGACACTGACCCCCGGCTGGAGGATTTTCACATTCTGAGGAACTTGCAGGGCAGGATTGAGGACGTTCGCCGGATCAGCGAGTAATTTTGTCACAGGCCCCTTGGTGGGGCGTCGCCCAGCACGGTTTGGGAAGCTTATAAATGGCCCGTTTACACGTGAGTAACCTGGTCAAGATGTATCACAAGCGAAAGGTCGTGGACCGGGTCAGCCTGGAAGTAAAGCAGGGAGAGATCGTCGGCCTGCTCGGGCCCAACGGGGCGGGGAAGACGACCACCTTCTACATGATCGTGGGCATGATTCGCCCCAACGAGGGGCAGGTGCTCATCGATGACCAGGAGATCACCGGGCTGCCCATGTATCAACGGGCCCGCAGGGGGATCGGATATCTGTCCCAGGAACCATCGGTCTTTCGGAAACTATCCGTGCGGGACAACATCATGGCCATCCTGCAGACCCTGGAGCTGAGCTCTCAGCAGAGGGAGGAGCGGCTGAAGGTTCTCCTGGATGAGCTGGACCTGACTCCTCTGGCCGGCAACAAGGCCTACACCCTCTCCGGAGGGGAGAGGCGCAGGGTGGAGCTGACCCGCGCCCTGGTGACCAATCCCAAATTTTTGCTTCTCGACGAGCCCTTCGTGGGCATCGATCCCATTGCCGTGGAGGAGATCCAGAGGATCGTGGGCCGGCTTAAGGAGAAGGGGTTGGGAGTATTGATCACCGACCATAATGTTCGCGAGACCCTGCAAATCACCGATCACGCCTATGTGATGGCCAAGGGGAAGATTCTCAAGGCGGGCACGGCCGAAGTTCTGGCCAGCGACCCCGAGGCCCGCAAGATCTATTTAGGCGAGCGATTTCGACTGGATTGAGGCATGATGAAACTAGGTCTTCAACTTAAACTACAACAGGTCCTGGCTCCTCAGCTGATTCAATCCCTTCAGCTATTGCAGGTTCCTATTCTACAGCTGGAGCAGATTCTGAAACAGGAGCTGCAGATCAACCCCCTCCTGGAGGAGGTGGAGGAGATAGAGGAAGAGGAAGAGGAAGAACAGCTGGAGGAGAAAGAGGATGAGGAAGAACAGGAGCCGGAGGAGGATAAGATCGACTGGGACGATTATCTTCAGGATGGTTACGACGGTGGCTATAACGTGCGGGCGGAGAAGGATTCAGAGGAATTTCCCGAAAGAGTTCCCGTTTCCCGGATGACCTTCTCCGAGCATCTCCTATCCCAGCTTCATCTCACCAGCCTCTCTGAGCGGGAGTATCAGATCGGGGAATTCATCATCGGCAACATCGACGACCGCGGTTACCTGACCATATCCATGGAGGAGGTCGCCCGTATCCTGGATATTCCCATGGAGGAATGCCAGCGGGTGCTGGAGGTCATTCAGACCTTCGAGCCTGTGGGTGTCGGGGCGCGGAATCTGGCAGAATCTCTTCTGATTCAGCTCCGAGAACGGGGCATCGATAACCCGGTGGCCAATGCCATCATCGAGAATCATCTTGACGAGGTCGAAAAGAAAAGCTTTGCTCAACTGGCCAAGGTCTTGAAGGTGGGCACTAACCAGGTTCAGGAGGCCATGGAGCGGATAAGCACTCTTTCCCCCAACCCCGGCTTCGGGTATGTGACCGTAGATGCCGAGGTCATCGTTCCCGATCTGCTGGTGGAGAAGGTGGACGACTGTTACGTGACCATGCTCAACGACAGGAGCATTCCCCGACTCCGCATCAGCCCTCTGTACAAGACCCTGTTGTCCAAATCTGCAGGGACCCCCGAGGAGACCAGAGATTACGTCAAGGAGAAGCTCAATGCCGCTCGCTGGCTGATCAAGTCCATTGATCAGCGTCGTTCCACCATGCTCAAGGTGATGAACTACATGATTTATGCCCAGAGAGGCTTCTTCGAAAAGGGAGTATCCGAGCTCAAGCCCATGACCCTTCAGGAGGTAGCCGAAGCCACCGGACTGCACATCTCCACTATCAGCCGGGTGGTGAACAACAAATATGTGCAGAGTCCCCAGGGCATCCACGAGCTCAAGTACTTCTTCGGATCGAAGGTGGAATCCACCGGCGGCGAGGAAGTTTCCTCCAAGAGCGTCAAGGACAAGATCACCAACATGATCGAGAAAGAAGATCCCCAAAGACCGCTCAGTGATCAGAGAATTACCAACATGCTTAAAGCCGAGGGTCTGCAGGTGGCCAGACGTACTGTGGCCAAGTATCGAGAGCAGTTGAAAATTCTGCCGGCCAGATTTCGCAAGCGAGTATAAAGGATGGCCACAGGCCAGACTAAAAAGATCTGTCAACGGTTGCCCGGATGGCTGTCTAAGCCGATTTTGGCCAATGCCGGCACACGGCAAGTCGCCGCTGTTCTGCGTCGATTAGAGTTGAATACCGTTTGCCAGAGCGCCCATTGTCCCAACAAGGGAGAGTGTTTCTCCCGGGGTACGGCCACATTCATGATTTTAGGGAATGTGTGTACCCGGGGCTGTTCCTTCTGTGCCGTGACCAAGGGGCAGCCGACTCCCGTTGACAGCGATGAGCCCCGGCGAGTGGCCCAGGGCGCCGAGGAGCTCGGGCTGCGGTACGTGGTGATCACATCGGTGACCAGAGACGATCTGCCCGATGGGGGCGCCGGTCAGTTTGCCGGGGTCGTCCATGCTCTGCGTCGTCTTCTGCGAGCCCCCCGGGTGGAGGTGCTCACGCCTGATTTTCGGGGAGATTTCGCTGCCCTGGCCACTGTGGTTGATGCCGCACCGGATGTGTTCAACCACAATGTGGAGACAGTGCCCCGCCTCTATGGTCTCCTTCGACCGCAGGCCGATTATCACCGGTCATTGGGGGTTCTGGAGAGGGCCAGGGCAATGGATTCGGCTATGGTGACCAAATCGGGCATCATGGTGGGCCTGGGAGAGCGCCGTCACGAAATCCTAACGGTCATGCGAGATCTTCGCCAGGCCGGCTGCCGGGTCTTGACCATCGGCCAATATCTATGTCCATCCCACCGGCATTATCCCGTCCAGGAATTCGTCACCCCCCAAGTTTTTGAGGAATACCGTCTCATGGCCCAGGATCAGGGTTTTCTTAACGTTTACTCGGCTCCGTTCGTTCGAAGTTCCTTCCATGCCGAGGATCTTTTTAACACCTTCTCCCAGAGGAGGAAAAGAAATGAGGATAAACATCACTGCCAGACATTTCGAGACAACCAAAGAGTTGGAAGATCACGTTCAGAATCGATTGTGGACCCTGAAAAAAAATTTCGAGAGCATCATCCATGCCCACGTTATCCTCTCCGCGGAGAAATATCGACACACCGCCGAGATCACGATGAAGGTCACCGGGTTCACCCTGGTCAGCAATGAGGAATCCGAGAGCATGTATACAGCCATCGATCACGCGGTGGCCAAGCTGGAACGCCAGGTCAAACGGTACAAGCAGAAACTTCAAAATCATAAGTCCAAAAAGAGGGAATTGGAGGAAGAAAGGGTAGAGACGTCTGAGGAATCCTTTGAGTTTTCCGAGGAGGAAGAGGGGGTATGGCAGGACTGACGGTCGAGGAGCTTTTCCAGGAGAAAAAGAACTACCTGGAGCTGATGATAGTAAACGACAGGTCGGGTCTTAAGAAAAGCATCTCCGAGAACGGCATCGACCGGCCGGGCCTGGCCCTGGCGGGATTCACCGACCGATTCGCCAACAAGCGGGTTCAGGTCCTTGGCGAGACGGAGATGGTCTATTTGACTTCCCTGTCTGGGGCCAGGAGGAAAACGGCTTTCGAGGGGATGTTGCGCTTTGACATCCCCTGTATTTTCATCACCAAGGGGCAGGAAGTTCCCACCGAGCTGGTTGAGGTGGCCGATCGCCAGAAGACTGTGGTGATGATCAGCAAGCTGAGCACAACCGAGTTCATCAAGCGCCTGGACAACTTTTTAGACGGCATATTCGCCCCCAGCGTTACTGTTCACGGCACCCTGGTCGATGTTTACGGGGTGGGATTGCTATATACCGGCAAGAGCGGCATTGGCAAGAGCGAGTGTGCCCTGGATCTCGTTGAACGTGGACACCGACTGGTAGCTGACGATATGGTGAATGTCGTCAGAAGAACCCCGGAGATCATCATCGGCTCCGGCAGCGAACTTTTGGGACATCACATGGAGATCCGCGGGATGGGTATTATCGACATCGAGAAGCTGTTCGGCATCAGGGCTATCAGGCTGCAGAAGCGGGTTGAGGTGGAGGTGCGCCTGGTTTATTGGGAGGATCAGGACAATTATGAGCGCTTGGGGCTGGAAGATCGATATACCGAGATCCTGGGGGTGGAGATCCCTATCGTGACCATTCCCATCTCCCCGGGCAAGAATATCACCGTCGTCTCCGAGGTCGTGGCCATGAACCACATGCTCAGGGTTTTCGGCACTAATCCGGCCCAGGAGTTTCAGAAACGCCTCATGGAAGCCATCCATCGCAATAAGAAGGAGAGTCCCCGGAAGCGTCTCTCTCGCGTGGAGGGAGACCTGGAATAAGGAAAAAGGTGTGCCAATGGCCTTGAAGAAGACTGAGATCAAGGTGGGTTCGGTGGTGGTGGTCGCCGCCGTGATTTTCATCCTCAGCCTCATGTGGGTGAAAGACTATGGCCTAAATGGCCATCGATACGAGCTGACGGTCACCTTTCCCACCGTCGGCGGCCTCACCGCCGGTGACCCGGTGCGCGTGGCCGGGGTGAGGATGGGGGATGTGAAGGAGATACGCCTGCGAGCCGCCGACGTGCTGGTGACCCTGTCCATGAACGACCAGGTGCAGCTTTCCGCCGACTCGCAGATTTTCATCCGCGAGCTGGGCCTGATGGGCGAGAAATACGTATCCATCGAGCCGGGAAGCGATCCGGCCCCGCTGGCGCTCGACCAGCCTGTCATGGGCCACTACCAGGAGAGCATTTTCGAGGTGTTGGACGGGGTGGGAGAACTGCTGCAGCAGATCCAGGCGGTGGTCAGCACCATTAACCAGGTCGTTGGTAACCCTGAGGCCCAGGCCTCTATTCAGGAAAGCCTGGAGAACATCCGCAAGTTCAGCAAAGTTCTGGCTAATCTGTTGGACCAGCAGGGCGGAGACATGGTTGGGGCTTTGCGGGATTTGCGCTCCGCTTCCAGGGGTTTCAGCGATCTGGTGGGAGCCAATCGGTCGCGGATAGATTCCACTATGGATCAGTTTCATCAGGTCTCAACGGACCTGGTGAAGCTGACCCGGCAGCTATCGGAGGTCTCGGCCACCTTCAAGAGGATCACCGACAAGGTCGAGAGGGGCGAGGGGGCGCTGGGGGAGTTCGTGCAGGATGAGACTCTTTATCGTGATATGAAACAGACGGTCAAGAATTTAGATGAGCTGATCCTGGACATCAAAGAGAACCCCCACAGGTACCTCCGCCTGGAGATATTTTAGATATGTCAAAACGGATCACCCTGGCCCTGGGTATCCACAATCACCAGCCGGTGGGCAATTTCGATTTTGTCCTGGAAGATGCTTACCGGAAAGCCTACCTGCCCTTTCTGAAAGTTCTGCAGGGGCATCCCCGCGTTCGCATTGCTCTCCATTACTCCGGTTTTCTCCTGAAATGGCTGCGCAGGAATCACCCCGATTATCTGAAAACTATCAGGAACCTGGTGGGACAGGGGCAGGTGGAGATGCTCACCGGCGGGCTATACGAGCCCATTCTGCCCATTATCCCCGATGCCGACAAGGTGGCTCAGATCAAAGGGATGAGCGAGCTTGTTCACCGGGCCACGGGATTTCGGCCGGCGGGCATGTGGCTGGCGGAGCGTGTGTGGGAGCCCCATCTTCCTCTGTCCATTGCCCGGGCGGGCGTGGAGTACGCCGTCATCGACGATGCCCACTTCAAGTACGCCGGTCTGGCCGAGGAGGATCTCCTGGGCTATTATATCACCGAGGAGCAGGGGGCTCTGTTGGCTCTGTTTCCGATCAGTCAGCAGCTGCGCTACGCCATTCCCTTCAAGGAGCCCGGGGAGACAATCGAATATCTTCGCCACCTGGCCACCGAGGATGGTCGGCGGATCATCGTCTTCGCCGACGACGGAGAGAAGTTCGGGTCCTGGCCGGAGACGTACCGGCATTGCTATGAAGATGGGTGGTTGGAGCGGTTCTTCGGCGAGCTGGAGGCCAACGGGGATTGGATCGAGATGCTCACCTTCGCCGAGCTGATCAGGACAAGGCCCGCTCTGGGCCGCGTCTATCTGCCCACGGCCTCCTATGCCGAGATGATGGAGTGGGCCCTGCCTGCCCGGGCCATACCCGCTTACGAACAGTTCCAGGAGAGGCTCAAAGAGGACGGGCAACTGGAGCGTTTCGGCGTGTATGTGCGTGGTGGTTTCTGGAGAAATTTTCTGGCCAAGTACCCGGAAAGCAATAATATGCATAAGAAGATGCTGGCCGTAAGCCGCAAGGTCCTGGCCCTGAGCGAGAAAAAGGACTGCGAGCCGTTGGTACGCCGGGCCCGGGATGAACTTTTTCAGGGCCAGTGCAACGATGCATACTGGCACGGCGTCTTCGGGGGTCTGTACCTGAACCACCTCCGCTCAGCCGTCTATCACCATCTGCTTGAGGCGGAGAAGATCGCCGACCGGGCTCTGCACCCGCAGGATGAGTGGATCGATGTCCAGAAGGTGGACTTCGATGGCGACGGCGCAGATGAGATCCTGGTCCACAGCACGGATCAGAATCTCTATTTCGCCCCTGCCGAGGGCGGCTCCCTCTTCGAGCTGGATTACAAACCACTGGCAATGAACCTGCTGGACACCCTGGCCCGGCGGGAGGAGGGGTACCATCACAAACTGAGGGATCTGTCCGGCTCTCCCGAGACGACAGGAGATGTGGCCAGTATACACGACCGGGTGCAGGTCAAGGAACAGGGGCTGGAGAAGCTTCTTTACCACGACTGGCACCGCCGGGTTTCCCTGCTGGACCATTTTCTGGCCCCGGGGACCTCTCTGGAGGCCTTCTCTCGATGCCAGCAGTTGGAGCAGGGCGATTTCGTTAATGGGAAGTATGAGTGCCAGCTGCGTCGCCGCAAAGATCGCCTGACCGTGAAGCTGTTTCGCCAGGGCCATCTGTGGCCCGGCGGGCAGGCCGTTCCCTTTTTGGTCTCCAAGACGGTGGATATGCCGGCCAGGGGCTCTGCGATGAAAGTCCGCTACCGGCTGGAGAACCGGGCCTCGCGGGCCGTCTCCTGCTGGTTTGGGGTGGAATTCAACTTTGCCCTTTTGGCCGGAGATGCCCCGGATCGTTACTACTGGATCGACGGGGCCACGCTCAAAGACCGGTGTCTGGCCAGCACGGGAGAGACGCCCCGGGTTCGCTCTTTTGGGCTGAAGGATGAGTTTCTGGGCCTGCAGATATCCCTGAATCTGGACAGGCCGGCCACCCTGTGGCGGTTTCCCATCGAGACCGTTTCCCGGTCGGAGGGCGGCTTCGAGCGGGTCTACCAGAGCTCGCTGGTCTTTCCCAACTGGAAGCTGGAGCTTGGGCCGGGAGAGGCCTGGACGGTGAAGATCGAGCAGGCCATTGTTCAGCTATGATCGTCTGGTTGTTGTTTCTGGAGGGGTCGCTGC
>CBDUWG010000022.1:0-10844 GCA_965370845.1 uncultured bacterium | reverse complement strand
GAGGAATTTCCAGCTCCGCAAACAATTTTTTTTCTCAAAGCTGTCTGCTACACACTATCTGGTGGCCGTATATAGTTACAACTACCAGAAATCTACACCTTTTTGGTCCATTGTCAAGATAATTTTTTGTTTAATGCAATTTTTTTTGTGAGCTGCCGAGATGAAAAATCCCTTGCCTTGCTCTATTCCATTTTGTAATTTAATTGAATTCGAACTTAACCCTCACATGAAAATGGGAAAAGGAGCACATACATGCTTAAGGCCATGCGTCAAAACACGAAAGTTATCCTGTGGATCATCATAATCGCCTTTGTGGGAACGATCATCTTCGCCTGGGGTATGAACGTAACAGGGATGAAAAAGAGCCAGCGAGAAACAGTGGGTGTTGTCAACGGCCAGAAGATCTCTTTTCAGCTGTTTCATAGTACTCTTCAGAAAATGCACACCCAAGCGCGAGAACGCTCGGGCCAGGAACTGGATGCGGAGGCCTCGCGCCGGCTGCGCGATGAAATCTGGAATGAAATGGTCAAGCAAATCTTGTTGGCGGAGGAGGTGGAGAAAAGAAAACTTCAGACCACAGACGAGGAACTGCTCTATTACATCCATCACAACCCGCCGCCTTATATCCTGAACAACGAGAGTCTGCAAACAGATGGGAAATTTGATCCCCAGAAGTACGCGGCGGCACTGGCTGACCCCAGATACGATTGGACATTTCTGGAGAACCAATATCGAGCGATGATTCCGTTGCAGAAACTACAGAGCATGATTGCAGCCACCGTTAGGGTCACCGACGCAGAGGTATTGAACGAGTATAAGGCTAATAATGAAAGGGTCCAGACACGCTATGTGGCCTTTCTGCCGAAAAGTTTCCAGGTCAATCAGACTGAGATTACCGGGGAGGAAATCGGCCAATATTTTGACGAACACCGGGAGGATTATCACCAGCCGCGCAAGGCCAATCTGGATTACGTGCTCCTGGAGAAAATTCCCACCCAGGCAGATGAGGACAGCAGTCGGGCGGATATCGAAGCCATCAGAGAGAGAATTATGATGGACGAGGATTTCGCTGAGATGGCCGAAGCTTTTTCCCACGGACCTTCTGCCAAGGAAGGTGGAGATCTGGGGTTCTTTGGCCGGGGAGTCATGGACAGCGTTTTCGAGGCCACGGCCTTTGCCCTCCAAGAGGGAGAAATATCAGTTCCGGTCCGCACCACTTTTGGCTGGCACATCATCAAGTTGGAGGAAAAACGGGGCCAGGGCAGTAAAGAGGAGGTGCACGCACGACACATTCTGCTGGAAGTCCGTCCCAGCTATGAAACGCTGCAGGCCCTTATAGCTCAAATCAACGATCTGGTTGAGAAAGCCAATGAGATCGGGTTAGAGAAGGCCGCCCAGGCAGCGGACTTCGCAGTCAGACAAACGGATCTTTTCCCGGAGGGCGACAGATTCGTACCCGGACTGGGCAGGACCAACAGAGCCTCCCGGTTTGCCTTTTCGGAGAAGCCGGGGAAAATCGGCGGTCCCTTCGAAAACGAAAGCGGATTCTATGTGGTCTCCATCCGGGAACAACGGGAGTCCGGGGTGCCCCTGTTGGATGAAATCAAGGTGCTGGTCAAATCAGATCTGGTTCGCCAGAAGCAGAGGCAACTGGCTCTGGAAAAAGCCACGGATTTTGGACATCGCCTCCAGAAAAACCTGACTCTGGATGAAGGATCCCAAGAGGCCTCCCTCACCGTGGAGGAGACGAAACTCTTCGCTCGCAAAGACTATGTACCCAATATCGGTCTGGCCAACGAGTTTGTGGGAACGGCTTTTGGACTTCCGGAGGGCGAGACCAGCGGCCTGGTGGAGACCAATCGCGGATACTACTTCCTGCAGGTGGTGGCTCGAGAGGATATAGAGCGGGATCAATACGAGGAACAGAAAGAAACCTTAAAACTGGATCTGCTTAGAAAAAAGCAAAATCAGGCTTTCGGAGACTGGTTTGAGGGCGTAATAAAACACGCTAAAATAGAGAATCATCTCAGCGACTTCTACGAAGGATAGCCTACTTTATTACGGATGAATCCTCTGCTCCTTCCCCAAATGCATACAGGTAGCCATCCATGGAGCCGACGAAAATCCGTCCCTGCCAGGCCACGGGGGATGAAACAATGGCCCTCCCGGTGCGATAGCTCCACCTGAGCTCACCGGTTTCACCATCCAGGGCGTAAATCGTTCCATCGCTGGCACCGAAGATGACCAGCTCATAATTGGTCAAAGGTGAACTGGGGATGGCGTTTTCCACCGTAAAGCACCATTTCAGCCTTCCGCTGGTGGCATCCAGCGCGCACAATTTGCCGTCATCAAACCCCACATATACTGTTCCGTTCCCTATGGCCGGCGAACCGGACAGCCCACCCTCCCCCTGATACGACCACAGCACCTCCCCCTCCTCTCCCCTCAGGGCGTAGACCTTACCCTCGAAGGAACCCACATAGACGTATCCCTCATGGGCAACGGGCGACCACCAGATGGCTCCGGACAGCTGCCGCCGCCAGATCTCCCGACCACTCTCGGCCTTCAGGGCATAGAGTAAACCATCGTCCGAGCCAAGGTAGACCATCTCTCCGGCAACTGCGGCCGGTGAGTTCACCCGCCCCCCCGTCTGAAACCACCACAACTCGCTCCCATCCTCCGCAGATAGCGCGTGAAAACGGCCCGAGCCGGAACTCACGAACACCATCTGGCGAGCCAGGGTCAGCGATGCCGAGATATCGCCGATCTCCGCTTTCCAGCGCATGTCCCCGGTGTCCAAATCCACGGCGTATACAGTATCATCCCCAAACTCCGTCCCAAAATAAACGGTCTGCCCTGCAATGGCCGGCGAAGAGGAAATGCTGGATTTTAGCTTGAGAGATCCCTGCAGCTCTCCATCCAGGACCGAGAGGAGGTAAAACCTCTTGCCCAGGGAACCGAAGCAGACCGCACCACCCATCACCACCGGCGAGGAAACAATAGGACCTCTGGCGCGGAATTGCCATAAAAGCTCAAGGGGAAGGTAGAGCTGGCCGGAGTAAAAACCGGTATGCCCGCTGTTCCCGCCGAGCATGGGCCAGCCCCCATCGGGCTGAAAACCACCGGGAAGGCGAAGATGTGCCCGGCAGGAAAAACAGCAAGCAGCCGCCATCACGGCAAGAGCTGTGAGGAATCGCAGCTTCATTTTTCGTCTCAATAATTCCATCCGAAGAAAAACTGTACCCTCGTTTGAGGAAAGATAGTGTCGAAGTCGGTGGTCTTGGCAAAATCGAGGCGCAGCACGGTGAAATAGCCTATTCTGGCCCGTAGACCGATGCCGAAGGCACCGTGGACCTGATACAGCTCCTCCTTGAGGCTGAGATTCTCGCTCCAGGCATTGCCCATGTCCAGGAAAATGGCACCTCTGATGGCCCGGAGCTCCAAATTCCCAAAGGGGAAACCCACCAGGAGGTTGTCGATCACCGGCACCCTTAGCTCGTTGTTCAGCAAAATCAGCTTCCGGCCCATGAAGTGTCGACGTGGATACCCTCTCATGTCCCAACTTCCTCCCATATAAAATATCTGGGGCTCTACCCCTTGACTGTAACGGCCAACCAGCCGGACGGCATGAGAGATCCTCTGGCTAATCCGGAAATATTGACGCAAGTCAGCCATTACCGCTCGGTTAAACACGCGTCCCGACCGGGGTTCCCAGGTAAGACCCATGGTAAATTTCATTCTCGAACCATCCATGGGCCCCACCGGCCCCCACAGGGAAGTGTCCTTGATGAAGGAAAAATAGGAAGAGGACAAAATAGTCGATCTGCTCTTTCCGGTGTCGTAATTCTCCTTGTCCGAATTTTTCAGCAAGGTGCTCAACTCTATTCGGTGAAACTTTGAAAACGGGTGGCTGGCGGTGACAAAAGCCCCGAACTGCCGCTCGTAGTACCATCCGTAATAGTCGTCTAAGTAATCGTCCACAAAGTGAAAGCCCCCTCCCCCAAAATTAGTGCGGCGAGACAGGTTGAAATAGCTAAAACCGAGGTTGAAGCTGGAGAGAAAATCCCGCCGGGCGCTGGCGGTGTTATTGACCAGGAAATAGTACTGGTGATCTCCCAGCATATCAGTCAGGGCAACCTGGAAACCTCCGCCGACGCCGAAAACGGGATCATAGGAGACGGCACTCTGGGCGATGTCCAGGGAGAGCTTCTTTCGATATCTGGCCAGGGAAGGGGCCCGGGGGGCAGTGAGCTTCGCCGGCCGCCAAGGATCTCCCCCATCTGGCCGTAAGGCCAACACCCCGGGCTCCAGGGAATCGGGGATTCCCATGCGATAGATCTGGAACTGCTGATTCCCATAGGCGGAGAAAACGAGCTGCCGGCCATCGACGGACCAGTCGGGGTCAAAGGCACCGGTTATGATATTGGTCAGCTGATGAACGCTCTGATCCCCTTCGCCGACATCCAGAATGTAAAGGTTAAAAACACCTTTCCTGTCCGAGGAAAAGGCAATGCGGTCTCCCTCCGGCGACCAGGAGGGTGCGTAGTCGTTATGAGACCCAACTGTCAGCCGCTCTAGCTCTCCTTCCCCAATGCGATACAGGTATAAGCTGTGAAATCCCTGGCGGCCCTGAGGCGATCGATCCGAGCTGAAAACCAAAAACCGGCCATCGGGAGACCAGCTAGGATCCCTATCGTCATAAATGTCTGACGTCAATCGGCTAAGCGCTCCTCCCTGGATCTCCACCATATAGAGATCCGCGTGACCATGAAAATCTGCGCCGGAGAAAACGATTTCATCGCCCCCGGGAGACCAACATGGTGAGGACATGGAAATTAGACCGGGGAACTTAAACTTGTGGACGACACGGCCGGTCTCTATATCCATTAAATTGAGAACGTCCGTCTCCCGCGATTTGGATATAAAGGCCAGCACTCCGTCGCCGGAAAGGTCCAGCTTGCTTCTTTGCAAATGCAGCGATTCGAACTCCGGGCTCCGTTCGCCCCGGACCAGCCTCCTCTCCTTATTTCCCTCCTCACCGGGAGTTAATAGATAGATGGCCTCGTAGCCCATCCGGTTGGACATAAAGACCACGCCCTCCTCATCCAAACCCATCGCCGGGCAAACGGCCGGTTTGAGATTAGAGCCCACAGTGGTCAGTTGATCGGCCACCTGTTCGGGCATATCATGGTCCTTCATCAGGGGAAAGTAGCACTTTTTCAGGCTATACTGCCACTGTCTGTCCAGCTCCTCCAGGGAACAGCCCAGTGTGATCTCCAGCACATCACGAAATTTCTTGGCCTTCCACCAATTTTCAAAAAGGCGCAGGATTTTATCCTCACCGTATCGCCGGGCGATGAACTCCACGGCGGATTGTCCTTCCTTATACATCTGAAAAGTGCCGTTGATCCGGTACATCTGTTCCAGGGGAACCAGGTTTCCGGAGATTACTGCATCTCGCATGACCATCTCGGCCCGGGCATCCCAGCGGCCCGACCAGTATTCGGCCAGCCCCTCTATCATCCATAGGGGGGGCAGATAATACTGGAATTTTTCGTGGTCGCGGAGCACAATCCTGAGCTTGGCCAGGTTGAACACATGCACCAGCTCGTGCCGGATGGTTCGATCCAAGCGAGCATAAGAACCGTTGAAGGGAATGACCACGCGGCCTTTCATGAACTCCATGAAGCCGCCCACACTTTCCGGCAGCATATAGGGGATGGTATTGGTCTGTTGAAAATAATTGTGAGCGCTGTAGAGGATCAGGGGAATAGGTCGGGATAGGGGCTGGCGAAACTTGGCCGCCAGCTCCCGGTAGCTCCTCTCAGCCATGGCCGCTGCCGCTTCGGCCAACATCCTTTCCTGCGGATAGAAGTACACCTCGAAGTGGTCGGTTTTCATCACCTGCCACTTGAAATCGGTGTACTGTATCTTGTTCTTCCCGAAGTAGAACTGGGCCTGGCCTTTGGACAACAGGCCGAAGAGACAGATCAGGCTGATGGTGAGAATGATACCTAGTTTTCTCATTGGAAATATCTCTGCCAGTGGACTTTAAGCACGTTTCCCAGGAAAAAGGCTCGACCATCGCTGCGGTTCGAGAGAAGAATCCAGTTATTAAAAGATCTGATCGCCTGTTTAGACTGAATCACACTCTTATTGGAACGCAGGTAGAACACATTTAAGTCATTAATGAAAAACGCCTTCTAGGTCGAAAGAAAAGAAAGAGTCGCCGGAATTTTACCGCCCTACAATCTGAGCAAGTAGATTGGTCAATTCCTCGAGATATGAAAAACCCCTATTTTTGCCAACCCTTTTTTCAAAATAGCCGCATAACCCCTCTCTGTCAACCTCAATTTAAGCTTTTTCCAATATCCTTTCAAACAAAAAAACCACCGTTTCCGGTGGTCCCCGCATGCCGGGCACTACTCTCCCCTCATAGGGTCATAATGATGCTATCTCAACAGAATCATCTTACGGATCTGTTTGAACTCGCTGGTCTGAAGACAACAAAAGTACACTCCACTGGCCACCTCCCTTCCCCAGTCGTCCCTTGCATCCCATGATAATTGATACTCCCCCAGCATCTGCCTCTCCTGCACCAGGGTTTTCACCAGCTGCCCTAAAAGGTTATAGACCTTGACCAAAACAAAAGTTCCCTGAGGCAAGTTATAACGGATATTGGTGGAACCGTTGAAAGGATTGGGGAAATTCTGCCATAGTTTGTAATTCGAAGGCATCGGATCAGAGGATCCCGGCCCATCGGCAGCAGATCGCGGCGAAGTAGTGATAAATGATTCCTGCACTGGTCTGCTGACATTTCCAGCCGAGTCGGCACCGCTCACCTGAAAAGAGTATGTGGTGGCCGGCTGCAAATTGCCCAGAGCGATGGCGTGCTCCTCGGCAAAAGTTGTGCCCAGCAGAGTTGGGAATGACCCATCAGCATACCAGCATTCTACCCGCGAGTCGGCCGGCTCATCCGTCAACCAGCAGATTGTCGCGGTGGTCTCCGTGATGGCCACCACCTCCACCTGGTTCATCAGTGGAGGAGTGACATCCGGAGTCCACAAGGTATCTTCCCAGGAGAGAGCCATATTGCCCCGGGAATCACAGCTTCCCACGCGGATGTAATACATGGTCTCCGACTGCAAGGGCTCAAGACAAAGCTGGTGCTGTGTCGTCAGGAGCGGATCTTCCACAGCACACAGATAATCCCCGGGTGCGGATCCATATTCGATCTTGGAATCGGAAGGCTTGTCCGTCTGCCAGGACACTATTGCGCTGAAACCGGAATATTCGGTGATCTGCACATCGAAAATAGTGGGTGCGGATGAATCTCTGCCAGATCCGCTCAGCTCTATGGCTGTCAGGGAATGGGCGGGGAATGTGTATATAAAACTGCTGGAAACCGGTGCCAAGGTGGATGGAGTAACGCATACGGTGTTGGGATTATCCTCGTTATTGGAAATTATACTGGGCCCATTCAGAGTCCAAACACAGGCCTCCGGTTGGGGTTCAAATCCCTCCAGTTGTATTGTGGTCGTCACATCCTGGTCAAGCTGCTTGTTAATGACCATGAGGTACAGTTTTGTCCCTGTAGAATCAAGAGAGGTACATACAGACAGCTCCGGCACGGCAGACATGTTTTGGATTTGGGCCACCTTTTGATTGGAGAACGTGCCACAATCCAATGAGTTGGCCACCAACGTGTCGCCGAAGTGCTCCCTAAAAACAAGCTGCGAAAAGTACTCTGGGCTGGCGTATCGCTGTTCCGGTGATGTTCGATAGACAATGTCGGCGTTTGGTGTGGGAGCATGTAACTTCCAGCTGCAGGCAAAATTGATATTAAGAGCGCGGCTCTGTTCTAGAAATAGCATCAATAAATCGGCACAATGAAGGCCTGCTAGAAGGGAAGTGCTTAATTCCCACTGCTGAACGCCACAAAAGAAAGTGTTCTCTCCGGGCACGATGCCAATGGAAGGACCAGCTTCTTGGTTAATAATTCTCCGGAGCTCGCTGAGATCTGTGAGAGCTTGATTCGCACCCGCCATACCAGCCCAGTAAAGAGGCTCTCCGCTCACCGTTGTGACCCCAGGATATTGACAATGGACAACCAAAAAATCTATGTGCCATTTAGCGATCTGCAGCACAGTGGCATTCCATTCCAGAGGGCTGTTATTCCACCACTGCTGCCAATGAGGGAAAGGCACTCCTACGGCTCCGATCTTGATTGCCGGATCAACGCCCTTCATGGCCTGAGAGAAACAAATCACATCCTGAGCATAAGTTTCCACATCAACGTGGCCAGTTTCGTGCTGACCATATATCTCGTTGCCGATTTCCCAGAATCTGATGCCATACGGCTCGGGATGGCCATTTGCCACCCTTCGCGCCGCCCAATCTACACCCCCATTGGGATTGGAACCGTCGTTGAGAGCATTGCAATACTCCACCCAATCTGCAGCACGATTCACTCGTTGGGAAAGGGGCGCGGCTATGGATAGACTATCTTCCAAGATACCGGAGCCGTAGTTCACTGTGAAGAAAGCCTCCGCGCCGACTTCCTCACATAAGGCCATGTGTTCATCTGTGCCGTAGTCAAAACCGAATGACTCCCATTGGCCGGATCGTGGCTCTGGCCTCAGATAGTGTGGGCCAATTCCGTCTTCCCAGAAATACTCGTCAGCACGAGAACCGCCTGGAAATCTCAGAACGGTGGGTCTCAAAGCTGAGACCAAATCCAAAGCTTGGGGAACAAAGCTCCAAGAGCTGGATTCCAACAACAAGTCACCATGGCCATGGTCCTGAGCGTTGCCGAAGACAAGCTGGTTCACTGGGCCCATAATCTGATTTGCATCTATGGAGATAGTGGCTGCTAATAACGTGCTGGGCAAAGGGAAAATGTAGAATAGAAAAAAAAGAGAAAAAGCGACACCGGCTGTTTTCCTCACCAAAAAACTCCTCTGAAGAAGGGTTGGGTTGGTTGAAAAATGACTGGAATGCGCCACCTCTAAGGAGCCTGCAAGAATTCAGCCAAAAAAAAAGATACCTAGTATTTCCCTAAGTATCTATTATCTAATGCTTTTAATGAATGTGAGGAAAACGATTATTCCGGGGTTGAATACCTCAATGATCAAGTTCTGAACATAAGCACCTCCGAACGCTTTCCCGGCCCGCCCTCAAGAAAAAGACGGCCAGAAAGCACACTGTATGTGAAAGTTAGCGTTCTGATCCCGTGTCCCCGGGATGTTCAACTCTTGAGAAATTCTGAACGCATCTTGCACATCAAGATGCCATCACATATCCCTAACGGTTGATCTCTCCTAATTCTTTCCCACTTTCTTATAGATGAACCAGACTTTCCATTTACTTCGCTATCTGCGAAAAGTTTTTGAGCTCGTCAAATGCCTGCTACACCATCACTCGCCCATCCACATCCGCGGGCGCGGAAAAATCCAACAGGGTCATGATGGTTGGCAAAAGATCCATGATTTCCACATCTTCCCGGATTACCTTTTTGCCGCGGATAAATAAAGAGGCGTCGTCGTATGTGTGCATGCCCACCAGAGCTGTCTTCTCGATCAAGCTCTCCTTCTTAACGTCGGCCTTGAGATCAAATCCATCGAAGGGAATAGCGAACAGATCCGCCGCGGAGGAAAGACCTTCTCCCCGATAGATCTCCTCTCTCCTAAACACTTTCTGAATCACTTTCTCTCCCGTATCCGGGAGGTGGAACCCCAATAGTTCTTCAGCAACTCTCTCCCTCACTTTTTCATAATTGGACGGATCCACGCCACCTTTGGGTTCCCGCCCTTTCAAATTTATGTAGACACGCCCGGGAATGAGGGTGAAGGCCTGGGAGCTGGAGTGGATATCCCCAAGACCTGCCGGAGGGTTCTGCTCGAATTTCAGCAGTCCCCTCTCCACCAGATATCGACTGAGGTTCACCTCTTGCTTGATGGTGCAAAAACCGTGGTCGGACATCAGAATAAAGGTCACCTCATCTCCCAGCTTGCTGTTCAGATCACCGATGATCTCGTCGATCTGATCATAATATTCCAGAAATGCCCGGGCATATCGAGGGTGGCCCTGCTCCATGTGTTCCCACAGGAAGTGGTTGATCCTGTCCGTGCCCATGACGTGCAGGTGAAAATAATCCCAGGGCTCATGATCCATAAAATGGTACATGGCCTGGACCCTCTTCTCCAATGTAAGGCGTAGATCTTCCAGGAACTTGTCTAAAGACTTCCGGGCCAGAGCGGCATCGGCGTCGATCCGGTAGCCCATTTGCTCCAGCTGCCCGGAGATTTCCTGGGGAAAGGTGGCCTTTTTCAGGTTGGTGGCCAGAAAACCGGAGACCAAAACCCCATTGACCTGCCTGACTGGATAGGTGACCGGCACGTTGATCACCACCACTCTTTTCCCCCGCTCACTTAGTATTTCCCATAGAGTCTTGCTGGTCATGTTAAGCGAGGTCGGTATAAAAACCTCGTAGGAGTTGGGGTGATGATCCACGAAACCGAAGATGCCGTGTTTTGCCGGGTTTTTTCCGGTCATAAATGTGGACCAGGCCACCGATGAGATAGTGGGATAAACTGATCTCATCCTGGTGAAGGCACCCTCTTCAACCAGCCTGGCCAGATGAGGAAACCGTCCCTGAGCTATCTGGCTTTCCAGAAAGCTATGTGGCACACCATCGATGCTGAGAACGAAAACCCGGCGCTTCTTACTCCTGAATTTCAAAAAGGCCATGCTCCTGCCCACTCCTTCCTTTTCGACTGCGAAATGTGCTTAGAGATATCCGAGATCCTCCAGCCTTTTCTGGATCTTCTCCTCCTCTTCCTTGG
>CBDUWG010000021.1:0-11241 GCA_965370845.1 uncultured bacterium | reverse complement strand
TGAGGAGATTCTCCATCAGGCCCACGGGTATGGCATCGCCATCGTGGGGATTTCCAAGTTGAGCAAACTCGCCGGGATCACCCTGGCCAGATCGGGTCTTCGGGAACAGGGGATCACGGTGCTTTCCATCGAGCGCGATGGTGTGCCCATTGCCATTCCCTCTGCCCAGGAGGAGGTTCACGACGGCGACCGCCTGGTCTGCTATGGTCTGTTGAAGAGCATCCAGGCCCTGGTCTCAGCGGAGTGAGCTGGGGCGTGGAGCTTCCCAGGAAGAAATTTGTCCGGCAAGATCTGCCATGCCAGCCTTTGCCCTTGTCTTTTATCGGGAGAACATAGATGGAACCCGTTCAGACGCAAACCGCCCAGGCGCTGGTTAGATTGGAGGCGGTGCTGAGCAATTGCCGCCGCCTGCTGATCCTGACCCATGATAACCCCGACCCCGATTCCATCGCCAGCGCCGTGGCTCTGAAGCACCTGGTCGGCGAGAAATTCGGCATCAGATCCACGGTGAGCTACGGGGGCATCGTGGGCCGGGCCGAGAACAGGGCCATGCTGCGTCTGTTGAAGATCAAGTTGAGTCCGGTGTGGCGCGTCCGGGTGCGCAACTACCGGCACATCGCCCTGGTGGACACCCAGCCCAAAACAGGCAATAACTCCCTGCCGGAGGAGGTCAAGGCCACCGTGGTCATCGACCATCATCCTCTGCGGCGGGCCACCAAAGCGCCCCTGACGGACGTGCGCCCCAGATACGGGGCCGCGGCCACTATTCTCACCGAATATCTGCAGGGATGCGACTGTAAGATCCCCACACCTCTGGCCACCGCCCTTTTCTACGGCATCCACTCCGAGACCGAGGCTCTGGGAAGAGAGGCGGGGGAGGCGGACACCCGGGTCTATCTGTCCCTGTTTCCCCTGACCAACAAGAAGCACCTGGCCCGTATCGAGCGGCCCAGCCTGCCGCGATCCTATTTCAACGTGCTGGGACGTTCTCTGAAGGGTGCCGTCACCTATAAGAACGTGGTTGTGGGCAGGCTCGGGGCAGTGGAGGTTCCCGAGTTGGCAGCCGAGGTGGCCGATCTGTTGGTGCGTCTGGAACGGATCACCTGGTCTCTATGCATGGCCTGGCATGGCCACAGGCTGGTGCTGTCCATTCGGACTACCAACACCAAGGCCAGGGCGGGTTATCTGATCCGGCGGCTTGTGGGCCGCAGGGGGCGGGCAGGAGGCCACAACCTGATGGCCGGTGGCTGGCTGGATGGTGCAAATCTGGGTGAGGATGAGAGGACTCAACTCGAAGACGAGATGATCGGCAGGTTCATGAGCCTGGTGGGTCATAAGGAAGCCACGGCCATGCGTCCGCTTGTGGATGTTGAGAGAGTTGAGTGAGTTGTGAAAGGCGGATCCTAGATGCTGGATCCTAGATTCTGGATACTGGATCCCCGATCCCCAATTCCCGGTTCCCGGACCCCGAGTCTCCAGTCTCGAGTCTCGGTTTTTGCATTGTCATTCCGAGTTCCGCACTCCGAGCTCCCAGCTCCGAGTTCAAAAAAACTCTCAGAACTCTCTAAACTTTTCATAAAAAATAGCGCAGAAGGAGAAGCAGGATGAGCAAGCCCAAACGCATCGCCATTCTCACCGGTGGTGGGGATTGTCCCGGGATCAACGCGGTTATTCGAGCCGTGGCCAAAACAGCCATCATGAAGTACGGGATGGAGGTGACAGGCTACCGGGATGGGTTTTGGGGGTTGATCCACGATAAGCACCGCTGCCTGGATGTCGAAGATGTCTCCGGCATCCTCACCCTGGGGGGGACAATTTTAGGTACCTCGAACAGGGCGAACCCTTTTCGACATCCCCAAAAAGGACCGCAGGGGTTGAGCTTTCAGGATGTGTCTGACCAGGTAATGGAGAATTACGGAAAGCAGAAACTGGACGCTCTGGTGGTCATCTGTGGGGATGGGTCTCTGACCATCGCTGAGGGTCTTTGCCGGAAAGGGATGAAGGTGGTGGGCGTGCCCAAGACCATCGACAATGATCTGTGCGAGACGGACGTGACCTTCGGTTACGCTACGGCAGTCTTTAACGCCACCGAGGCCATCGACAAGATCCACAGCACAGCCCAGTCTCACCACCGGGTGATGTTGGTGGAGACCATGGGCCGCTATGCCGGCTGGATCGCTCTGGCTGCCGGGGTGGCCTCCGGAGGAGATGTGATCCTGATCCCGGAGATGCCCTACGACCTGGAGGTGATAAGCCAGAAGGTCTGTGAGCGAAGCAGAAGGGGCAAGAGGTTCAGCATCGTGGTGGTGGCCGAGGGAGCCAAGTCAAGAGGGGGAGAGATGGTGGTGGATCAGGTGATCGAGGAGAGCACTGACCCCTGGCGATTGGGAGGCATTAGCCGGAAACTGGCCCTGGATATCGAGAAAGAAACCGGCCAGGAGTGCCGGGTGACCGTCCTGGGTCATCTGCAGCGGGGAGGGACCCCCGTTCCCTCAGATCGCATCCTGGCCACGCGCTTTGGCTGTGCGGCAGCGGATTTGGTAGCCGAAGAACGTTTCGGGCATATGGTGGCCCTCAAAAACGATCGGATCGTCCCGGTGGAATTGGATAAGGCCGTGGTCAAGCAGAAACTGGTTCCCCCGGATCATCCCCTGATCCTGGCCAACAAGGCCATAGGCGTTTGTTTTGGGGATGAATGATGTATAAAGCATTTCAACCGCGAATTTAAATTGGGGCCATGCGCGCGATACTCACTTAAATGAGCGAATCCCCGGGAATTGCAGATAGAGGATAGTGTGAAAAGGGGAAAAACGATGGAAAACATACGGCATGGTGGAGGGAAAGCGAAGTCGTGCAATTGCGCGATTATCGGAGATATAAAAGGCTCAAGAGAACTGGATGATTGGGAACATCTTTTCGGGGAACTCAAAAGAGTGCTTGAGGAGACAAACGAGAGATTTTCCGATATGATCATCGTTCGCTTTGTACCGACAGTGGGAGACGAATTTCAGGGGGCGATCAAGACGCCCGAAAGAGCGATCGAGCTATTGAATTTCATGAGAAGCAAACTGCCGGTGGATATCTATTGCGGTCTCGGGGTCGGCGCTATTGAAAAACTTTTAGATGAAGAAATGGGGATGAGGGGAAGTGCCTTTTACAGAGCGAGAGATACATTAGAGGTATGTAAAAAGAAAGAGAGAAACATCATTATCAAATCTTCAAGTACACCCAATCCCACGGATGACATGATTAATGAATTACTCCGCTTCATTGAGCTTTTAGAAAACTCATGGACAGAAAGACAGCGAGCATTAGTGAGTTATTATCGACTGCATCCGAATTTTACTTATGAGCAGCTGGGAAAGCATTTTGGTTATACAAGACAGGCAGCGTATCAGTTTTTGATCGGCGCACATTGGGAACTCGTTATGGCAGGGAATAATCTTGTTAACAAATTACTTAAGAGTTACTTGAAGAAATAGTCCGGGCACAGGCGTCGTCAAGTAAAAACGCTTGACAGACAGGAAGTAAAGCTAAAACACTTGACAGAAGTAAAGTCAAGCAAAAACGCTTGACAGACAAAAGTCAGGTAAAAACATCTGACAAACGAAGGTCAAGTAATATAACTTGACAAATGAAAAGTAAAGCTAAAACACTTGACTGAGTAATTTAAGATGATTCATCCAAACTCTGCACTTAAAATATGGATATATTTAGGTTCCTACCTGTTAGCAGTGGGAGGGGTGCATTTCGTCGTGACCTTGATTTTAAGACAATATCGACTGCCGGACGGAGGACTGAAGAGAGCTGGAGCTATCATCGGGGTCCTGGAAAGGATTTTCGTTTTAACGCTTGTATTGATAGGGGAATATTCGTCGATAGCACTGATATTTGCAGCCAAGTCAATCGCTCGTTTTGAGGAGCTAAAGAGTCGCAAATTCGCCGAGTACTATTTGATCGGCACACTGGCGAGCATACTGTGCGCCCTGCTTCTTGGTATATTGACCAGGTGGTTGTTAGGTGGAAACAATCTTTTCGGGTGACGGTTAAAAAGTCCGTTCAACTTTTTAAATACCCCTTGACTTGAGCATTAACTCTTGTTATGCTAAATTTCTTGTGTATTAGCCAAAAAGCTCGATGTTCACCGGTTCATGAAATAGGGAGGATATATGGCACTGGTCGATTCAAAAACGGGAAAAGTTCGCCAGACTTATACCATTGAGAGATTGGAAGAAGCAGCCAACATGATGCGGGGATACAACTTGGTCTCCCTGTGCGCCGCCGGATCCGGTCATTCGGGAGGAACTCTGTCCATCATGGACATTACCGCGGCTCTTTACCTGCATGTGGCCAATCACGATCCTCAAGAGCCTGCCTGGGATGGCCGGGACCGGATAATCTGGTCAGCGGGGCACAAGGCGCCGGCCCTGTATCTGGGGTTGGGTATGGCCGGATACTATGATGTGCGGGAAGTGGTCAAGCTGCGCAAGCTATACAGCCCCTTTCAGGGGCATCCCCATTGGTTAAGGTTGCCGGGAGTAGAGGCTTCCACCGGCTCCTTGGGACAGGGGCTGAGCATCGCCGTGGGGATCGCTCTGGCGGGTAAGCTGGACAACAAGGACTACACCGTCTATACTCTCACCGGGGATGGCGAGCACCAGGAGGGGCAGATCTGGGAGGCCATCATGGAGGCCGGTGATTACAAGCTGGACAACCTGATCAATATCCTGGATAAGAACCGGCTGCAGATCGACGGTTGGGTGAAGGACGTGATGGACATCGAGCCCATCGTGGACAAGTACAAAAGCTTTAAATGGAACGTCATCGAGATTGACGGCCACAACATGAAGGAGATTTTGGATGCCTTCGAAAAAGCCAAGGCCTTCCGGGGAAAGCCCACGGTCATCGTGGCCCATACCATCAAAGGGAAGGGTGTGGACTTCATGGAGGATGTAGCTGGCTGGCACGGCAGGGCTCCTGACTGCCAGCAGCGGGATGACGCCTTAGAACAACTTGGTTTGACGGGCAAGCTGGATATGGAAGAGCTGATCAATCGGGCCGAGACTTGCCAGAAAGAGGCAGACAAGAAACTCGATGCTAAGATGCCCAGGTTCAGCCGGGATTATTTCTGGAACCAAGGTCCCCGCATGAAGGCGGAGATGGACCCCACCCGCAAGGGTTTCGGACGAACTCTGCAGGAAAAGGGAGATGACCAGCGCATCGTCTGTCTGGGGGCGGACATCTCCGGCTCTATAACCATCAGCAACTTCTACGAGAAGAACCCCGAGCGAAAATCGCGTTTTTTGAGCATGGGCATCGCCGAGCAGAGCGCCACCTCCGTGGCTGCGGGTCTGGCCAAGGAGGGTAAGTTACCCGTTTTCGGCACGTACGGCGTTTTCGCCTCCAGCCGAAATCTGGATCAACTGCGTACCACTGTCTGCTACGGTAATTTTAACGTGTTCATCGCCGGTGCCCACGGCGGCGTCTCCGTGGGGCCGGATGGAGCCACACACCAGGCCCTGGAGGAGCTTTTCCAGCTGTGCGGTCTGCCCAACATGTTGGTGGAGGTGCCCTGCGACTCCCTGGAGACCAGAAGGGCCTGCGAGCATCTGCTGTTTCACGTTCAGGGTCCAAAGTACGTGCGCTTCGCCCGGGAGGCCACTCCGGTGGTGACCACCCCACAGACCCCCTACATATTGGGCCAGGCTAACATCGTCCGTTACCGGGGCGAAAAAGACAATTTCATAGATGCTTTCGAGTGGTTTCTCGGCTCCAATTATCGTTCTGAGGGGGAGGATTTGACCATCGTCGCCTGTGGTCCCTCGGTTCCCGAGGCCATGCGGGCCGCCTATATTCTCAAGGAGGACTTTGGTCTGGAGACCCGGGTCATCGACATGCACACCGTGAAGCCTCTGGATAAACAGACTGTGGTCCGGGCAGCCCTGGAAACCGGACTGGTGATCAGTGCCGAGGAGCACCAGATCGGGGGTTTTGGAAACTGGATCAGCGCCGCCATCGCCCAATCCAGAGAGATATACGGGAAGCCGATTCTCATGGGCATGATCGGGATCAAGGACCGCTTCGGAGAGTCCGGGGAGCCCTGGGAGCTGGTCAAGGAGTTTGAGGTGAGCGCCGAGCACATCGCCCAGATGGCTAAGGAGCTGACGGATTTCAGAAAAGAGAGCTCTTCCGGCTAAACCCCTCCTTTCCGGGATGGGGAATGTTTTCGTTTTTCTTAAACGGTAAGGAACACATAACGTCGTAATAAATAGGACGTTAGAAAGTCGGCGCGGGATCGATAATTGGGTTGACATATTGGGTGGGGTGCGCTATATTCAGTAAAGCTGTGAAAAAATTCACAATCTGTTTACGAGCTTTTGTTCCCAACTTTGTCATCGTAGAATTATGGAGGCGACGATGGTTTCCGTATTCAAAAATGAGGCGTACATCGACTTCGGCAAACAGGAAAATCAGCGCGGGATGAGGGATGCCCTGGAGAAAGTGAGTGCCCAGTTGGGCCAGGAGTATGATATCATCATCGGATCACAAAGGGTGAAAACGGCTCAGAAATTTTCCTCTTACAACCCATCGCAGAAAGATCAGGTGGTGGGGATCTTTCAAAAGGCCACGCCCCAGGAGGCCGAGGCGGCTATTCAGGAGGCCCAGAAGGTTTTCGAGACATGGCGCTGGGTAGATCCCGCCGAGCGTGCCGATTATCTTTTCCGAGCCGCTGAGGTGATGCGCCGCCGAAGGCTGGAGCTGGATGCCTGGATGGTTCTGGAAGAGGGCAAAAATTGGCTGGAGGCCGACGGTGATGTGGCCGAGGCCATCGATTTTCTGGAGTTTTACGGCAGGGAGATGCTGCGTCTGGCCGGAGAGCAGCCCCTGACGCAGATTCCCACCGAGAAAAGCGAGCTGGTCTACATCCCCCTGGGAGTTGGCGTGGTCATCCCGCCCTGGAACTTCCCCATGGCCATCATGGTGGGTATGACCTCGGCGGCTTTAGTGACCGGCAACACCGTTGTCTTGAAGCCCTCCAGCGATTCTCCCACTATGGGGATCAAGTTCATGGAGATCTTGGAGGAGGTGGGTTTGCCCCCCGGAGTGGTGAACTTTGTGACGGGTAGCGGTGCCTCTATCGGGGACACTCTGGTGGGACATCCTAAGACCCGGTTTATCTCCTTCACCGGTTCCAAAGAGGTGGGGTTGGGGATCGTAGAGCTGGCCGCCAGGACGGCCCCCGGTCAGATCTGGATCAGGCGCGTGGTGGTCGAGATGGGCGGAAAGGATGCCATTATTGTGGACAGCGAGACGGACCTGGAACGGGCCGCCGATGGAGTGACAGCTTCGGCCTTTGGTTTTCAAGGGCAGAAATGCTCGGCCTGTTCCCGGGCCATTGTGGTGGAGCAGGTCTACGATCAGTTCCTGGAGCTGCTCAAGAGCAGAACCGAGGCAATTACCGTAGGCCCGGTGAGCCAACAGGCGAATTACATGGGCCCGGTTATCAACCAGCGGGCCATGGATTCTATCCTGGAATACATCGAGATCGGCAAAAATGAAGGACGGCTCATCTGTGGTGGTGATCCCGCCGGGGGAAACGGCTTTTTGATCCAGCCCACGGTGATCGCCGATGTGGACTCCAAGGCGCGTATCGCCCAGGAAGAGATCTTCGGGCCTGTCCTGCCGGTCATCAGGGCCAGGGATTTCGAGCATGCTCTGCAGATCGCCAACGATACCGAGTATGGCCTCACCGGAGCCGTTTACACCGATGACAGGGATAGGCTGGAGAAGGCCAAGAAGGTTTTTCACTGTGGTAATCTGTATCTCAATCGCAAGTGCACCGGGGCCCTGGTGGGAGTGCACCCCTTTGGTGGTTTCAATATGTCCGGAACTGATTCCAAGGCCGGCGGAAGAGACTATCTGCTGTTGTTCACCCAGGCGAAGTCGATTTCGGAGTTTGTTGGTTGAGGAGAGACAGTTGGCAGTAGGCAGTTGGAAGGATAGTTGGCAGTAGTTATCGAAGCTCGAGGCTCGGTTAACGTTGTCGAAGCTGGTATCGATGCTAGAAGCTCGATGCTTGAAGCTCGGCATGATTGGTTTTTCAATTCACGCATTCGAGCATCGAGCCTCGACTGACGAGCTTCGATTTTTCTCTTACGCATTACGAATTACGCATTGCTCTAACCTACCACCCCGAGGTCCGCATGGAAACTATAAATCTCATCATCATGGGCGCCGCCGGGCGCGATTTTCACAATTTCAACGTCCGTTTTCGCGATGACCAGCGATACCGGATAGTAGCTTTCACCGCCACCCAGATCCCGGACATCGAGGGACGCAGGTATCCACCGGAGTTGGCCGGATCTCTCTATCCCGATGGTATTCCCATCTTGGCGGAGAAGGAACTGAGTCAGCTCATTCGAAAGCACGACGTAACACAGGTGGTCTTCGCTTACAGCGATGTGTCCCAACACTACGTCATGAATGAGGCCAGCCGGGTGATCAGCTGGGGGGCAGATTTTTGCCTGTTGGGAGCCGAGTCGACCATGCTGACCAGCTCAAAACCAGTGATCGCCGTGGGCGCTGTGCGCACCGGATGTGGAAAAAGCCAGACCACCCGCAAAGTGTGTGAGATTCTCAAGGAGATGGGCAAGAAGATGGTGGTCATCAGGCACCCCATGCCATACGGCAATCTGGCCGAGCAGAAGGTCCAGCGTTTTGCCTCTTATGAGGATCTAAAACGGCACCAGTGCACCGTTGAGGAGTTAGAGGAATATGAGCCTCATATCGACCAGGGCAATGTGGTGTACGCTGGCGTGGACTATGGGCTGATTTTAAAAGAGGCCGAAAAGGAGGCGGATATCATCGTCTGGGATGGCGGCAATAACGATTTGTCCTTCTATCGCCCCGACCTGTTTATCGTCCTGGTGGATCCATTGCGGCCCGGGCATGAGCTGGGCTATTATCCAGGTCTCACCTGTTTGCGCATGGCGGACGTGATCCTGGTGAACAAGCAGAACACCGCCAGTTTAGATGACATCGAGACGGTTAAGCATAATGCCCGTTCGGTGAATCCCACCGCCACCGTTGTCAACGCCGCCTCGCCTCTGTTCGTCGACCATCCTGAGATCATCGCCGGAAAACGGGTATTGGTGGTGGAGGATGGGCCCACCCTGACCCATGGGGGCATGAAATATGGTGCCGGCACCGTGGCGGCCCGAGACTTCGGAGCCAGCGAGATCATAGACCCGCGGCCCTTTGTAGTGGGCACCCTGAAGGAAACCTTCCGCATCTATCCAGGCATCGGGTCTCTGTTGCCGGCCATGGGCTACAGCCCCACGCAGATTTCAGATCTGGAGCAGACCATCGCGGCCGTGGACTGTGACGCGGTGGTCATAGGCACGCCTATCGATCTGACTCGAGTCGCCAAGATCGACAAGCCCACCACGCGGGTGCGATATGAGCTTCAGGAGATCGGCCAGCCCGATCTGCGGGAGATATTAGCTGCATTCTTGGCCCGAATAGAGCAGGGCAAAGACGGGGACGATATTAAAAAGCGAGGAAAAGGATGAAAGTCCACGAGTATCAGGCCAAAGATATTTTCGCCAAATACGGCATCCCCGTCCCCCATGGCCGCGTTGCCCAATCGCCGGGAGTAGCTCGAGAGCTGGCCGCCGAGATCGGCTGCCCGGTGATGGTCAAAGCGCAAGTTCACGTCGGTGGCCGTGGGAAAGCGGGCGGCATCAAGATGGCCAAGACCCTTGATGAGGCTGAGAAGCTGGCCGGCAAGATTTTGGGGATGCGGATTAAAGGCCTGCAGGTGAGAAAAGTCTTGATCTACCGGGCGCTGGAGATAAAGAGCGAAGCTTATATGGGCATTGTCGTGGACCGTCATTCTCAACTTCCCATGGTGATGGTCAGCGCCGCCGGTGGGGTGGATATCGAGGAGGTTGCCCGGGAGACGCCGGAAAAGATCCACAGGTTGGCTGTGGATCCCCTGTTCGGGCTTCTTCCCTTTCAGGCCAGGGAGCTGACCTTTAGCATTTATGAGGACCCTGGGATTGCCGCTCAGGCCGCCAAGATTCTTATGCAGCTCTATCGCGCCTTCTGGGAGTGTGACGCCAGCCTTATGGAGATCAATCCACTGATCGTCTCTGACCAAAATAAACTTTGGGCCCTGGATGCCAAGTTCAATGTGGACGACAATGCCCTCTATCGGCAACCGAAAATTGCGGAGATGAGAGATCTGCAGGCCGAAATCCCTGAAGAGCTGATGGCTCGAGGAAAAGGTTTGAGTTACGTGAAGTTAGATGGGACAGTGGGCTGTGTCGTTAACGGCGCCGGCCTGGCCATGGGCACCATGGATCTGATCAAACATCACGGCGGCGAGCCGGCCAATTTTCTGGATATCGGCGGCAGCTCAAGCCCGGAGAAAGTTACGGCGGCCATACATATTCTGCTGCGAGATACAAATGTCAAAGTCATTCTGTTCAATATTTTCGGGGGCATCACGCGCTGTGATGATGTGGCCAATGGTCTGGTGACGGCCCTCGGGGAGATGGGAAAGGTGGATCTGCCCATCGTGATCCGGCTCACCGGGACCGCTTCCCAGGAGGGCAGAGAGATTTTGAAGAAGGCAAACTTGTTGGCCGTGGATTCAATGGCGGAGGTTGTTGAGAAGGCGGTCCAGTTGGCCAAAGTGTAACTCTGCCACCTGTCAAGGGAAGTTGTGCACAGATGCTTACTGGGGGAAAGGGGAGAGAGTATAGATCTCCTTGGATGTGGGGTTTTTTGGCTGTGTGCTTCCCCCTGGCCGTCTATCTTCGTACTCTTTGCCCGACCATCTTCGTTGGAGACAGTGGTGAGCTGGTGGCCGGGTCCGGCAGTTTGGGTATCCTCCATCCCCCGGGATATCCTCTTTATTGCTTGGTGGGGCGTTTGTTCGCCCTTTTGCCGGTGGGCGAGGTAGCTTATCGGCTCAATTTGTTATCGGCTCTCTGTGCCGCCCTGAGTGCCGGCCTGATCTTCCTGCTGGTGGCAGGATTGATCCGCAGGATACAGACGCGGGAGAGGGAGCAGAGGTCGGATCAGGATGCTCTGTGGCCCGGCGCTTTCGCCCTGCTGGCCGGGCTGCTGTGCGCTTTTTCCCGGACCCTGTGGTCCCAGGCGGTGGTGGCCGAGGTTTACACCTTAAACCTTTTTCTGCTACTGTTCTGTACGATCTTGTTGTTCTGGTGGCAG
>CBDUWG010000020.1:0-11412 GCA_965370845.1 uncultured bacterium | reverse complement strand
ACCATGGTTGTTGAGGCAGGGAACACAATAGGCGCGCAGGTGGGTGATGTGGTGCGCATACGATTGAGCTCTCGGTCTGTTCTCGGGGCCGCCTTCCTGCTATATCTGATTCCCCTGCTGGTTTTTATAGGCGGCTTGATTCTGGGCCAGGCCCTGACTCAAAATCAGATCTGGGCCGTGATCCTCGGATTTCTATGTATGGCCGGGACGTATGCGGGCATCAGGGTACTGGATCGGCGCATCAGCCGGTCTGCAAAGATGCGGCCGGAGATCGTCGAGATCGTCACCCGATCCTCGCCAAAGGCATCGCCGGGTGAGCTTGGCCATGATGGGAAGAGCCTTCTTTAGAACCTGAACCGGAGGAAGCCGTCGTTGCGAATTCCGGTCAGGGGGCTCTTGGAAAAGAGCATCCCCGGGCTGCAGGGGGAGCCCGTCTGCTGGATTTCGATCTGGTAAGCTTCGACGCGATGCTCATCGGTAAGCTCCAGCTCGGCCCGCGCCTTTATTCCCGCCCCTGCCCAACCCGTAAAAGCCCCGTGCAGGGATAGTTGAGATCGCCTTTCACCTGCCGGTGGCCACAGACGGGACCAACCGCATCCCCAGACTAATTTACCCCAGAAGTCCACTCCCAGTCCCCATTTAACCAATCTTCTCTGAATTGAGTTTCCCTCCAGATTCAAGTGGAATCGGGTTGTCTTTTCCGCTCTCAGATGGGCCGAGAGGGCCAGATGAACAGCGTCATCTCCTACGCGTGAGTGATGCTGATGGGTTATGCTGGTAGCAGAGCTGATCCACCCCCCCAGATCTTGTTGGCAGGAGAGATATTCTTCGATGATGAAAGGTCTGGCCTGCTGGTGAAAGCTCGCTCGCAGAGTCCAACGAGAACCGCCCCTTTGTCCAAGCAGAGTTGCCCAGCCGTATGATCCCAGGTTATCCTGGTAGCTGCTATACAATTGCCCGCTGAGAGCTTTCCCCCGGCCCAGCACCTTGTTGTTCACTTCCCGGACATATGGATCCTTTGATATTTGACCGAGCAGGGAGCTGAATTCCCAGACGATCCCTTTCATCGGGACGCTGGCCCAGCTCACTCTCAGATCCTTTCCTCCAGCAGATCCCCGGTCCAACAGCTCCGCCTGGGGAGAGAAAGCCAGACCGCTCCGGGAAAGAAATAGACGCCTTCCCAGAGCCCCTTGCGGATCTCGATATTGGGATACCTCGGCCGTCAAAGTAGGTCCTTGAGCAAGGAAAATGACTCCGTAATCATCAGAGCCATCTTGAGTGTATCCCTCTACCCCCCAGGTTGTCGGGCCCCGATAGTGGAAAGCGGAGAACTGCTTCCGCTCCGCGCCCTCCATTCTCTCCAACTCTGTGGCCACAGAAAAAGAGCCCAGGCTGAGATGGAGAGTTCTGTGTACCACCTCGGGGAAGGGTGAATACTGGCCCACTTTCACAGATCCCCAACTGCCACGGGATAGTTGTCCCTCCAGCCGCTCCATTCTCCAGTCATTCTGTGTCAGACGTCCCTGCTGGGCGTAGGAGAGCTCCACCCAGGGCAGGCTCTTTTGACCCTCCAGGTGTTGGGGAAGGTTCAGCCGGGCCCAGTTATGTGGATCATAGGCCTGATCAACCAGTCCGGTTACCAGACCCAGAGCTTTGCTAAGGCCGTCCGGGCCCAGTCCCATCTTCTGACTCAGCCCCTGTACCGGCTTGTTCATCTGTTCCAGGGTTATATCCAGAGCCTGCCTATTGGTCAGAAAACGTTGTTCGGGGCTCAGCTCTTCATATCGAGCCATTGGCTCCTGTTGCCAGGCCAGTTGCTCCAGAAAGGGATACCGATCCCTGGATCTCTGAGGGGTGAAGATCACAGGCGGACCATGACCCAGTTCCAGGGGACCGGATCCTTTCAGCCGCAATTTCACTTTTCCGGCCCGGTACTCGTAGTCCATGGGAAACTGTCCAAAACGCACGTGGCCGGGGTCAAAACCGGTCTCCATCTGGATGACCACCTCCTCCTGACCCGCGTCCACATGGCCGGACCAGCGGTCCGTCCCCGTGATCATGTTCACCGTGATGGGGCGGTCGCTGATGTAGCAAGTGTCTGTCAGGTGGGCGTAAAAAGTGCCCTGTGCGCAGGTGAAAAACTCCCTTTGGCCGCTGATCCCCAGGCCGGTGACGCAGACCAAACCATCGGTGGTTATTCCTGCAGCAGAGGCCCTCTGTCCATCCGTGGCCACTAACAGATGACGGGCACCGCCCAGACCCTCTCCGGAGATCTCCCGGGCCTGGGCCAGGCCAGAGGAGAGGACAGGCAGATCGACGCATTCCAATTTGCAGAGCTCGTCTCTCTGGGGAAGGAGCAGGGTGGCGAAGTGGGCCTTTTTGCGCCGGGCCTTGCCGGCTGTGATGTAAGTGTGAGTTTCCCAGCTGCCGTAATGCGGGGTATTCTGGCCAGTTCTCAGAGATATCTGTGTGGGGGACCTTTCCGGTGACAGAAATTCAACCTGTAGCTTTCCCGTCCCCGGTGACCAGGAGACCTTTTCCGGCTCTTCCAGCTGAGCTTTTCCCATCCCATGTAGGACCAGCTGGTAATCATGGGGCTCAGCGGATTCCAGCCGGTCAAAGATCAGAAAATATCGCTGTCCCAGGAAATGGATGGTGCGCTGGATCTCGGTTCCCCGATATCGGGCTCGCACAGCAGCACCGCTGATCTGAGCGCTGCGAAAACAGTTAACTAGTTGTCCCCCCGGCTGGTCCTGGGAGAAGGGATTCATGTTGGGACCCTTGCCATCCACCAGGAGCATGTTGTGTCCCTCGGCCCCCAGGTACCAGGAACGGCCGGCACTCATCCTTCCCTGGGGGCCATAGCCTGTGTCGATGATCAGATCCTGGCCATGGGCCTGGAGCACGAAGTTGCCCGGGTCGATATGTTCGTGGCCGCTGGCCAGGGCTTTTTTACCCTCACCCAAAAACAGCAGATAGATGCCCGATGCGGACCAGCCATCCCCAAAGACGGCCATGCCTCCGTCCGGGAAAAAGGTGGTTCTCTCCCAGGGGGGAGGCTCCGGGGGAACCCGGTCGTCGAAGGCGCAGATGTATTCCACCTCGTTGAGCTGTACGCTGGCCGTGGCCGGCTGCCTCTCGTAAATCCAGCGGGCTATTCCTCCCAATCGGCTCTGTCCCACCAGAATAGGAAGGAAGTGATGCTGTTTCTGCCAGGTGTCGTCGAAGAGGGGAATGGAACCGTTGGGTTTGCCTATTCTGATCAGCCACTGGGCCAGATCGTGGAAACGGCGATGTTCGAAGAGGTCGTACGCGGTGGTTTTTTTCAAATACAGGGCGAAGGGAAAGATAAGTCTGGAGATGTATCCGGCGTAGAAGACACCTTCCCGGTAAGAGCCATCCCTGTCGATCTGGGCCAGGCCGCTGCGCAGATTGGCCATGGCGGCGTCTAACCAGGCCTGTGGCTCTCCTGACCCATAGGCTGGGATGGTCAGGGCGGCGGTGCCCACCGCCACGGCCATGATGGTCTTATGGTTGTTGGGAGGGGCGAACTTCAGATTTTTATAGAGCTGATCCGCCTCGGCGGCCAGTTTTTCCGTCACCAGCCGGCGGTCTTGAGCGGAGAGGTCCTGGGCCACCAGATCATAGGCCACACAGTAGATGAGCATTAAGGCTGAGGCCCGCACCCAATCTCCCCAGCCCTGTCCCGTTTTGCCTCCCTCCGGGGTGGTCACTGCCGGGGGAGGGGAGATGTGCAACAGGCCCTGACGGGCCTTATCCAGAAAGGGGAGCTCTCCGGTGACCAGGTAGGCAAAAGCACAGCTTTTGGCCGCGGTGGCCCGTCGGGATTCATCAAGCCGGCGGTCTGAGAGATCCTCCGTAAGGCTGCTCTCCGCCCGCTGAAGGACGATGCGCCACCAGCGGGCATAAGGCTCCCGGAGCGTACTGCGGCGGATGAGATCTTTTTGGTTTTCGGAGAAGAGCAAGCAGGGATGCCGCTCGGCGGGAAGGGCAATGCCGGGAAGGAATACTTCTTCCAGGGGCAGGAAATCCGCCAGGCCATAGGCCCGGTAATCGCCGGTGGCGATGCTCCCCAGGGCCGTCTGCCCGGCTCTTCCGGCCGCGGAAAGAAGTTTTCTAAGGCCGCCGGTCGAGGCAGACCCTATAGTCGAGCTGTATTCTTCGGCCCGGGTGGAGTCGGATCCGCTCAGCAGGATCAGGCTGGCAAGACCTGTGACCAACCATTTCCCCGGTGAACGCTTTCCGGGCATGGGAGCTGTCCCTGGCATGAGATTCTCTGTTCCGTGAAAGGTGAGAGGTATTTCGGAGGGGAAAAATACAACCGGGCAGTTACGGTGTCAAGAACGAAATATGCCGATAGCTATCTGGACGGAGAAAAGAAGGAAAGGCACCTCTCAGCCCGGGAGGGGGGTTCAGCAGGTTATGGATGAGAGGTTTATAGGGGATCTATCGCAGGGTGAAGTCGAACCTGGTCACCTGGCCCTCGGTCAAGGTGACGGTGTCCACAGCGGTGGTGTAACCCTGTTTGCTGGCCGAGATGATGAAATGGTCGGTAAGCTCCCATGTGGTCTCAGAGTAAGGCCAGTTGTCCGGGTAGGAGATGGTGTCCAGAGGAGCCAATACAATCGTGTTGTGCAGAAGGATATTCAGGGGCACATTCTCGATGACATATTTTCCGCTGGACGGGGTGCTGACCGTATAGGATTGCAATCCTCCCTCGCTGGCGATATTGATCCCTTTGGACAGAGCGATCTTGACCGTGGTGGTATCCCCGGAAAAGACGGCCGAAATTTCACAGGGGTAAAGACCATCGACCAGAACTGAATCCTGAAGGTCCTGACCGTTAAAAAAAATCTTGTTGGGTCCTTGAGCGGTGGAGGCGTCGAGGAACTCCTGTTGCAGATCACGCCGCAGGTCGTAGATGGAGATGCTCACCGATTGTGCGGTTTGGGTGCCCAAAAAATAGGTCAAATATGTGTCCGAGGTGAAGGGATTGGGGTAGTTCATGAAACCAGATAACGATTGGGATTCTGCAGCTGCCTGAATTCGTGCCGAAGGTGCCGGGGAGATACAGACCGTGACCCCTTCCAGGTTCGCGCCAGTCGAGTTTTTCACGAAACCGGCCACCAGTCCACAATATTGATTGCTGTTGGATACGTTCAAGGCATCTTCCGGACCGGTGCCTTTGTCATTGCAGCCCACCAGCAATAACCCCGGCAATAGAGCAGCCAGGAGCAGGGTGGTGGGCCATGTTTTGAGTTTCACGATCTGGTTCCTTCGAATCTTCTCGTAGGTATACAGCAAGCACGTTTTTTGTATTCAAAATAGTATAGCACAGGATGATTCATTTGTCAATGAGAATTTCCGTCCTGCCGTCCCCTTATTCTCAGCAAAACAATCAACAGGGGATAGCCCAGGAGGTAACAGGCCACCGCCTGTCCGATACCCACGGCCAGGAAGGTGGAAAGATAGGGAATGCCGCCGATGAGGGGAATACCAGTCATGGTGGGCAGGTAAAAGGAAAGCCCCACGGCATTGACCAGGATAGGGGGCAGGGGGGCCAGCCAGGGACGGCGTGCCCGGGCGGTCAGCAGGGCGGCGATGAGGGTCAGCAGGCTGCCCACCACAACGTCCAGAAGTCCGAAAGGTCCGAAGACGTTGGCTATGGCACAGCCCAGGGTCAGGCCGGGAATAGCCGCTGGAAAGAGAAAGGGCAAAACGGTGAGCGCCTCTGAAATTCTGACCTGCAGCGGGCCGTAGCTGATGGGGTGGAAGGCTATGGTCAGCCCGGCATAAAGGGCGGCGATGATGCCCGTCCGGGCAAGAAATTTGACGGTCAATTTTTTCTTCATGACTGGTCCTGATAGTGAATGATTCTGGATGCTGGATACTAGATTCTGGATACTGGATTCTAGATACTGGATGCTGGTAAGAAGAACACGTTGAATAAGTTGAGAGAGTTTTGAGAGTTTAGGGAGTTAAATGACTTAAAAACGTTAAGTTGGGAGTATCATAACTCGGAATGCGGAGCTCGGAGTTTGGAGCACCACCCTCCGCCCATTTTTCCTCGCTTTCTACCGTTTTTGCTTCCCGTTTCGAACTCCCAACTCTCTGAACTATCCAAACTCAATCCACTTTCTCACAGGCGTAGGTGGCCGTCCTTCATGATTAGCCGGTCGTCGATTGTCAGAGTGGGCTTGAGCAGGATGGCGTCCAGGTGGCTGGCCACGGAGACCTTCCCGCCCATGGAGGCGTTATCGCCCATGGCGATGTGCACCGTGCCCAGGACCTTTTCATCCTCCAGGGAGCTGCCTACAACCCGGGCCCGGTCGTTGGTACCGATGCCCAGCTCGGCGATGTTCCGGGCCGGTTTTCCCAGACCGCGAATGGCCCGGCGCAGAATCTCGGCCTGGGCACCACCGGAGATTTTGGTGACGAATCCATCTTTCACCTGCAAGACGATGGCTTTTTTCAGCAGGCCCGTTTCCCCGATGCAGCCGTCGATGACAATTGTCCCCCGGGAGCTTCCCTCCACCGGTGCCAGGTAGGCTTCCCCGGCCGGAAGATTGCTGAAGTCGCCGGGCTTATGCACCAGGCCGGTGTCGGGATGACCCCTGCGGCCCACCAGAGACATGTGCACATCTGTGCCCGCAGGAGTGGTGATATGGGCAACAGAGCCCCTGGTGAGGATCTCGGAAATCCGATGGCTCAGCCGGGCGATCTTTTTATAGTTGGCGTTCAGGGCCCGGCGCATGGTGTCCTCGGTGATGCCCGGAAGTGTGGAGCAGCGGACGCCCGCCCGGCAGGCATTGCGTCGGGCATCCGTGTGAGACATAGATTTGCTGGTGGGGATCATCATCAGGTCGGCCTTCTTCATAAAAGCGGCCAGAGCGGCGGGTGGCTCCTCGCCGGAGGTTTTGCGGGGGATGATCTCCGTCAAGATAGCCTCGGCCCCGGCCTGGCGGCAGGCCTGCCACAGAAGACGCCCGATCTTCCTCAGTGGCTCATCGGTGATGACCAGGGCCATCTCCCCCCTTTTGACGGCCATGCAGTCCCGGACGGCGATCCGGGCCGCCTTTTCCAGAGCATTCATGGAGCGCTCCTTTCTCAGTTCTCACTCGCTGTCTTTTTTTCGAGAGTTGAGCAGTTCTGAGCTATTTCCTGCCCTTTAAAGATACCCAGCCCAGCATAACGACCACCAGGCCGAAGAGGAGCACGGAGATGAGATCGCTCTCCAGGACGTGTATGGGCAGGGCGACGCCCGCAGTTGCGATGATGGCCACAAGGATGCCCATGCATGCCTCCCCGGCGATGAGGCCCGAGCTGAGCAGGGTTCCGCGATGTTGAGCTTCCCTGGCGGCTTCGGCGCCCTTCCGGGAGGCCAATTTGCCCACCAGCAGGCTGATCAGGCCGCCTAACAGAACGGGCACCGACAGACTCAGGGGCAGGTAGATGCCCACGGCAACGGGCATGATGTGGGCCCGGAAAGAGGAGCCCCTGGTGCGCAGAGTCTCGTCGATGAGGATCAGGGCCACGCCCAAAGCCGCTCCGATGCCGATCATGGCCCAGGGTAAGGACTGTCCGGAGAAGATGGGCCGGACTATGTTGGCGAAAAGGGTGGCCTGGGGGGCCTGTAGTGCTCCGGGGGCCCCGGTGCCGATCCCGTAATGGTTGTTCAACAGTGTCAGGGTAGGCGCCATGATGAAGGCGGCGGCGATGACCCCGATGAGCTGGGCCAGCTGCTGTTTACGGGGAGAGGCCCCCAGCAGATATCCTGTCTTCAGATCCTGGGAGACGTCCCCGGCGGTGCATAGAGCGCAGCAGACCACTCCGGCAACGCCCAGGGTGGCCAGGATGCCGTTGTTTCCGGACATGCCGAACAAAAGCAGCAGGGCCGCGGCGAACAGGACGGTGCAGATGGTCATGCCGGAGACGGGATTGTTGGAACTGCCCACCAGGCCCACGATGTAGCTGGAGACGGCCACGAAGAAGAAGGCGCTGATGACCATGGATACCGTGGCCACCAGGCCGATGTTGGTCGAACTGGTGAGATTGCTGTAGAGCATGAAGATGGGAATGACCGTCAGTACCAGCAACAGCAGGATCAGACGACGGGAGAGGTTCTGCTCCGTGCGGGGGATAAGTTTTCCGGCATGACTTCCCCGGTAGCCGAACAGGGCCTCGCGCAGGCCGGTGGTGATGCCGTGGCGGATCTTGATGATGGACCACAGGCCTCCCACCACCATGGCCCCGATGCCCATGTAGCGGATTTCCGAGCTCCATATGTTCCAGGCACCGTCCAGAGCAGAGACGCCCGGTTCAAATCCGCGGATCAATCCCAGAACCGGCAGGCCTACCAGCCAGGCCAGACCTCCGCCGATGAAGACCAGCAGGGCGATGTTGAAGCCCACGATGTAGCCCACGCCGATGAGCACCACGGCCATATCGCTGCCGAAATAGAACGCGGTTCTGCCCACCCGTACGGCCCCCTCCACCGTCTCTTTGATGATGGTGACTCCGCTGACCAGAAATTTGAACAGAAACCCCACCACCAGGGCGCAGAAAACGTAAATCACGCCGCTGCCGCCCTTCTCGCCCACCTCCAGGACCTCGGCGCAGGCCACTCCCTCCGGGTAGATGAGCTCTTTCTCCTCCACGATGAGCGTGCGCCTGAGGGGAATCATGAAGATCACACCGAGAATTCCTCCCAGCAGGGCCACTAGGAAAATAGGCCAGAATTTGAACCCGGACCAAACGCCGGTGAGCACCAGGGCGGGGATGGTGAAGATGATGCCGGCGGCCAGGGATTCTCCGGCGGAGGCGATGGTCTGGACGATGTTATTCTCCAGGATGGTCCCCCGGCGCAACAGGCCGCGCAAAATACCCATGGAGATGACCGCCGCCGGTATACTGGCCGAGACGGTCATCCCGGCGTATAGGCCCACGTAGGCGTTGGCCGCGCTCATGATGACGGTCAGCACCGCCCCCAATATGATCGCTTTGACGGTGAACTCGGCGATACTTTTTTCAGCGGGCACATAGGGTTGAAACGGCACATCCGCTTTATTCTCTGATTTTGGCTGAGAATCTGATGAATTCAAGTCCATATTTACCTCCCCGGGTTGATTTAGGGCTTTTGCTTAACACACTACAAGACTAACACTTTCTGCCTGCCCTGTCAAGAAGAAAATGCTATTGATGAAAAATTCTTTACTAACGCGAAAAAAATGCTTGACAAAAAACGTGATTTCTGGTAGAATAGTAATGTAGGGTAGTTTATAGAAAGGAAGCGGTGTATCCAGAGTTTCTTTCCGCCGAGGAGGTGATGTCTGCGGGAGATAGGGAGTGTTTTAGTGTGTTGCATCTGGCAATTGGAGACGATCGATAACCTTATACCTTTAAAGGAGGTGGTGGTCTTAGAGATAGATTATCTTTTTCGTTTTCTTCGCTTTTTCACGTAGAGAGGAGGAAGGTAAATGAGCAAGAAGCTATTTGCGATTATGGTGGTGTCCCTGTGCACTCTGGGATTGACCGGCTATGCGATGGGTCAGAACCTGCTGTTGAACGCGGGATTTGAAACCTGGACCGCCGGAGCGGGCGGCCCGCCGGACAACTGGTATTTGTCCCTACACCCCCTGACCGGCTCGCAGGAATCAGTTATCGTCAACAGCGGCACCTACAGCTGCAACCTGACCTGGACGACCATCACCACCTGCTACCTGCAACAGGACGTGGCCGTCACCGCAGGCCAGGACTATGAATTCAGCTACTGGGCCTATGACAACGATCCCTATGGCCGGTTCAGAGTGTATATTCGTTGGTACCAGGCCGATAACAGCACCTATATCAGTGCTTACCAGGGCGGATACACCACAGACCAGGCGGTCTGGCAGCAGTTGGCCTCCGGCACGGTGACGGCACCACCGCTCGCTGGATGGGCGCATTGTGAAATTCGTTGCTACGACGTTAGTTGGCTGGGTACTGCCACCTGCTACGCCGATGATGCCGTCTTCGAGGAAGTTGCGCCTCCACCTCCGCCCGACACCCTGGAGATCTACGAGATCCAGTACACCACCGACGTGGGTGGGGCCTGCTATGACTCGCCTTACGACGGCGAGATAGTGGTCACCTCCGGCGTCGTCACCTATATCAAGTATAATGGGTTCTGGATGCAGGATAGCGTGGCAACGTGGAATGGAATCAATATGTATACGGGTTCGACTCCCACAGTTAACTTGGGCGATGAGGTGCTGGTCACTGGAACGGTGGATGAGTACTGGGGGGTGACGCAGCTAGGCAATGTTACCGACATCGTTGAGCTGTCCACTGGCAACCCCGATCCAATTTTAGACATCACCACCGGTGATTTGGCCGACAGCTGCGATGTCCAGGCGGAGGCTTTCGAGAGCGTCCTGGTCAAGGTGTCTAACGTGCTGGTCACCGATGAAATTTATACTGGGGCGAAGTTCCTGGTGGACGATGGGACCGGAAAGTGCATCGTCGATGACTACTTCTATGGAGGAGACCTGCCACTCATCGTTGGTAATCGCTATGACATCACTGGGGTTGTGGGAGTGTACAACGATGAATACATGATCTACCCCAGAGACATCGATGATCTTAATCCGCTGGCCATCGAGTTGGCCAGCTTTGATGCCGCAGCCGGAGACGGCCAGGTGACCCTTGCCTGGCGGACCGCGTCCGAGGTCGACAACTTCTGCTTCAACATCTACCGCGATGATGAAGTGATCGCCAGCGTGCCGGCCTTCGGCGACGCCCACGACTACATCTACGTGGATCGCGACGTCGAGAACGGCACCGAGTATAGCTACCAGCTCAGCGATGTGAACCTGGACGGCACCGAGACCATCCATCCGCTGGTCTGCTCCGTGACGCCCAACGCCGTTCCCGTGTCCTATGCTCTGGCTCAGAACTATCCCAACCCGTTCAACCCGAGCACCGAGATCAGCTATGCCATTCCTGCTGATGCTCATGTGACCCTGACGGTTTACAACCTGCTGGGCCAGGAGATGGTCACTCTGGTTGACGACACCAAGAACGCCGGACGGCACACGATCAGCTGGAATGCCGCCGACAACGCCAGCGGTGTTTACTTCTACCGTCTGCAGACCGACGATTTTTCCGCCACCAAGAAGATGGTGTTCATGAAGTAAGCTGACCGCATAGTGGTCAACGAGACCGCCGGGGTCCTGATGGGCTCCGGCGGTTTTTTTATCTGCTCAGAAAACTATTGACTTGACTGTGTTGGGGGATTAATATGTAAAAACCGGGATTCGGGATTCGAGAAAAGAAAGACTGATCCTTGATCCTGGATCCTGGATAAAAGCAAAGACAATGCAAAAAACCGAGACTCGAGATTCGTGAAAACCT
>CBDUWG010000019.1:0-11806 GCA_965370845.1 uncultured bacterium | reverse complement strand
CCATAATGATGGGCATTATGTTCACAGCATCTCCATAAAGAGGTATCTTCCCAGGAAGGTAGAAAACCGTGTCTGGCGCCGACAGGTCTTTTATCCACAAAAAACTGGCTCCTCTGAGCTCAATGGTGTTCCGAAACACAGCATAAAGAGCGAAAAACACCGGCATTTGCAGAAGCATAGGAAAGCAACCAGATACGGGGCTTACTTTGTTTTTCCGGTATAGCTCCATTGTTGCTGTACGCAGTTTTGCAGGGTCTTTCTTGTGCTTCTCCTGCAATTTTTTCATCTCTGGCTGAATTTCCTGCATTTTCCGTATAGACGCTATGCTCTTACGGGTCAGAGGGTAAAATACCGATTTGATAACTATGGAGAAGACGATTATGACCACTCCGTAGTTGGGGACAAGTCTATACAGTAAGATAAAAAACTGAAGAAAGAGCAGCCCTATCCAGCGTAGAACAGAACGACCAAGATAAACTGTTCTTTCTAAACCACGTCCGTATTCCTTGAGCGTGAAATAATCCATGGGGCCCAAATAGATCTCCCAGCTGTGATCGCACATGCCCTCCTGTAAAGGCATGTGTATTCCTCCGCCTATAGCTCTTTGTTCAAGGCTATCGGTTTCCTTGTTCTCCTTCTGGAAAACCCAATTAATTTTCACCCCGAGTCCATCTACATCCTGGGGTGGAAGCATGGCCATCAAGAAGTATTTTGTCTGCGCTGCTATCCATTTGGTGTCCCCGCTAAATGTACTATCCACTATTACCTGTTTTCTACCAAAAGATGTTTTTACCAATTCGTCTCCCAGCATAGCATAGGCGGCAAAAGAGCTTAGATCGTCTTTGCGCCTCTTTTCCGTTGGTCTCAAACCCGGATTCCACCATAGCGTGTACTGTCTACCCTCGTCGAATATACCCGCGCCCTCTATTTTCACCCTCAAGCCAAATGATTGTTTACGGTAGTGGAAAAAAAACTCCTTCATGATTCGCAAGCCATCTGCCGTTACAGCCGAAAACATCAAAGACCCTTCCTGCCGGGAATCATTGAGAACAAGCGGCTCATCTATAGATTCGAATACCAGCTCGTCTGTGCATATCTCTCGACCATTATGGGGGAAGGATAGGCTCAAAGCCCCACTTTCCACGATGGTGGGCAGTAATTTAACCCACTCTTGCTCTTGAGGATTTTTCAACCTCGGCTTAATGTCCCAACTTGTTAGCACTGCCCCCTTTGTGTTTATAATTCCCCGGAAAAGATCAGATTCAACTTTAATCTCTCTTGGACCTAGCTCTTTTATGTTTGCCAGAACCTGCCCGGTCTCAATCGGTGGATATTCCTCTTTCTTGGTAGCTTCTGTTAACTTCTGTATTTCAACTCCCGGCACCGTTTCTCTTTGGCTGACCGTTTTCTCCATCTCTGGCTGTTCTGGTGGATTCCCGCCAATCTGTTTCATATACCATGGCAGGAGAATAATGATGAGCCCAATAAGCGCAATAGCTACAACTGTCCTCTTGTCCACGTCTCCTCCATTTTTAAATAGTCATTATTTAACTGGATCGTAGCCACCAGGATGAAAGGGGTTGCACCGAATAATCCTTCGAGCAGAATATAGAATCCCTTTCATTATTCCATGTTTTGTTAAAGCCTCGATGGTATACTGAGAACAGGTAGGGTAGAAGCGGCAGCTGGCGGGGAAGATTGGTGAGAAAACCGATTGATATATCTTAATCGCCAATATTGCACATTTAGTGATCATGCGCTTTTTTTTCCAATTTTAGCTCGTTTGTTTCGCAGAAATCCTCTTTGTTAGCTGCAATATTTCACGTTCCAACATGTTGAATTTCGCTGTGACTATTTTCCTTTTTGCTATAAGCAGTAAAAATCCCGGCTCAACAGTTTTGTTAATCTTTGTTCTAAAGATCTCGCGAAGTCGCCTTTTTATTTTATTTCTAACTACTGACGAGCCTACTTTACCAGATACAATTACTGCTAGCCTTAGGGATGATGTCCCCCCTTTTTTATATCGGAGAACTATAAACTCTCCCTTTTCTTCGGCACTTTCATGTCGAAGATTTTTTATCCAGCTTGATTTTTTGGGCTCAGTTTTCTCTTTCGTTTTTCTTCCTTTTTTACCAAAGCATCAGTGACTCAAACGCTTTCGTCCTTTAGCCCTTCGCCTCTTTAAGATGGCTCGCCCGCTTTTTGTACTCATTCTCTTCCTGAACCCATGGTCAGCTTTCTTTTTCTTATTGCTTGGTTGGAATGTCCTTTTCATCTTTCCTCCTCTTGTAATAAATATTTTCGTACAACCTTCTGAATATATAGGTGTATGCAAATATTGTCAAGTTCTTTTATTTCTATAGCGATCTTTGATTTCTAGAATCTTCCTAAAAATAATCTTTCATTTTCACATTTTTTTCTTGACATCTTCTTTTTACAACATTACATTGCACTCGCGGACAGATGGCGTGTTGTGGATAACTTGTTGACATCTTCGGTCTACCCTTCATTTCCCTCCCCGCGGCTTCCGCTTACTCGCCTTCAGCACCATCACCATAGTAACCTTTTACTCCACAGTGTTTTTCGCAACAAACTCCTTTGCTTCTGTCTTCTCGAATCTACCTATTAGACAATAGCACTATTCCTTTGGTTGGTCTGGGTCTAGCATACCATATGTGGTTGTGGATAACTTTTTAGTCCCTTTTCAAAGCTCTCCACGAGTCCTTCAAGTGAATCCATCTGATCTTTGGTCACAGTGTCTGCGCACCATTCAGGAAAAGGTGCCGAGACAAAGTTTTGAAACATGGCTTCGACCCACCGAAGCTCTGTCCATTTCAGATAAAGACGTCATCATAAAAGTGCCAAACGCCTTTTTCTCCGAATGGATCGAGCAACACTATGTTCACTACATAGAAGACGCATTGCGAGAATTAACCGGCAATGCTCCGGCCATCACTTTCTCTGTATCATCAGAGAGAGGTACTTTCCTCACCAACATCTCCCCCAGTCCAAACATCAAAGAACCTAAACGTCCATGTAAATCCGGTTTGGATCAATTGAACCCCCGATATACTTTCGACAACTTCGTCGTTGGTGACTGCAACCAGTTTGCTCACGCTGCTTCTCTCGCCGTTGCCGAGGCACCAGGTAAAACTTCTTTTAACCCCCTGGTTATATATGGCGGGGTTGGCTTGGGCAAGACCCATCTTATCCAGGCAATAGGCCACTTCGTTGTTGAGCAAAGCACTGCCAAGAGTCTTGTTTATGTTTCTTCTGAGAAATTCACCATCGATTTCATAGACTCCATACAGAATAGCAAAAAGACTGCGTTCAGCAATAGATATCGCAACGTCGATGTTCTTTTAGTCGATGACATCCAATTTTTCTCCGATAAAGAACGCACTCAAGAGGAGTTCTTTCACACTTTCAACACACTACATCAGAAGGGCAAGCAAATTGTTCTCTCATCAGATCGGCCCCCAAAAGAGATCCGCGGGCTCGAGGAAAGACTCCTTTCTCGGTTCCAGTGGGGTCTCATCGCCGACATACAGCGACCGGATCTGGAGACCAGGATCGCCATCCTTCAAAAGAAGGCCCAGAATGACAATATTTCCATACCTTCTGATGTAACTACTTTTATAGCCAACAACATTTGTAATAACATACGTGATCTGGAAGGTGCTGTAATTCGCCTGCTGGCTTATTCTTCTCTTACCGGAAGGGATATCTCCTTAAACCTTGCCCGAGAGGTGATCAAGGACCTGGTGCATAAGAGCAAAAGCGAAAAGTCTGTTGCCTATATTCAAAAGGTTGTTTCCGAACATATGAATATACCGCTTCATATGATGAGTGCTAAGAAGAAAACAAAAGAGGTGGTTTTAGCCAGACATATTGCCATGTTCCTGACTCACGAATTTACAAACTATTCTCTGGCCACCATTGGTTCAAAGTTCGGTGGTCGAGATCACTCTACGGTAATCCATGCCTGCAGGACAATAGAACAGCGGATAGAAAGAGACCCGCTTATCAAAACGACGGTGAAGGAACTTCACAGAGTTCTCAGTGTTTAAAAACATGTGCACTAACTGTTATTAACTTCTTTTCTGGAAAAAATTTTTTCTGCTGTGGATAATCTGTTGGCAAAAAACCTTGTTATTCACAGATTATACTCACCGTCATTATTTAGCTTGTTTCTGCTCAATCCCTCCTCTACTTCATTTTTCCCTGATATAAATTAACTTATCCACAAATCCACACTCCCTACTATAACTACTGTTTCTTTTATTAAAGAAGTTATAAAATACATCTTGTGAACAGCTTTCATTTTATTTATTTGACAACAAATTATACTATTTCAAAAACTCCTTTTTCGTCTATAAATTTTACCTTTTTTTCCTTGATTTCAGACCTCATTTTTGGTATAATGTGGTTGACATTTTTCAACATTTTTTAAAGATTGTTATACATACTCACTTTCTTTTTTTTATCTGCTCACAGGGGGGAAAATGAAATTCTCTGTTGAACGTACTGAGTTTTTTCCTGCTGTTCAGGCAGTCTATAACGTCGTTTCTCCAAAGGCTACTTTGCCCATTATATCAAACATTCTCTTTCGGCTTGAAGGAGAAAAACTCGCTCTATATGCCACTGATCTGGATATATCTATCAGGACTCAGTTGATTGTTTCTTCAGCAGAAGATGGCTCAGTTACCTTGCCAGCTAAAAAGTTAGCAGAGATCGTCAGAGAATTACAAGATACGACAATTCAGATGAACGTTAAAGACAAAAAAGCCACGATGACCTGTGAGCAGGGTAATTATCAGTTGACTGGCATGGATAGTGATGAGTTTCCGGCGTTTCCCGAGGCTCCCAGCGGAGAGACGTTTAAGATATCTCAGCTTGCTCTGGCCAAGATGATTCACAAAACACTGTATTGCATCTCTAAAGACGAGACCAGACCTGCCTTGCAAGGTGTTTTCTGGCAAATAGGAGAGAAAAAGATGAGCATGGTGGCCACAGATGGTCACCGCCTGGCCAAAATTGTCACGGATAAAGAGGGTCAAGATAAGGTCGTTAAAGATGTCATCGTGCCGGCCAAAGCACTGAATCAGATCTTAAGACTGTTTGGCGAACAAGACGCAGATGTTGAGGTTTGCGTAACAGAAAATCAGATTATTTTTTCTCTCGGCAACACGACTTTATACTCTAGACTTATTGAAGGGCCATATCCGGATTATACACAGGTTATACCCAAAGATGATAAAAACGACAAGAAACTGATCATAAACAGAGAACAGCTTCTGGCCGCAATTCGCAGAGTCTCAACACTTTCTAATTATCTTACCCATCAAGTGAAGTTCGATATATCTCCCGGACATGTGCAGCTCTATGCATCAGACCGTGATCTAGGCGGAGAGGCCAAGGATGATTTAAAGGCTGAATATTCTGGGGAGAACATGCAAATCGGATACAATGCCCATTACATCATAGAGATCCTGAAGAATATAGACAGTGAGGAAGTAATCTTCGAGTTATCCACTGACGTTAGCGCCTGTCTTGTAAAGCCCTCTGCTGGGAAAGAGGATTATCTCTGTCTAATTATGCCTCTGCGGCTCACGGAAGAAACGAAGGAGTAGAAAACAGCAGGCCCAGCGGAGACCATATTGCTTGTACAATCTATATCTCTGAGAAATTTTCGCAATTATGAAATTTTAGATCTTGATTTTGAACCTTCCGGCAATCTGTTTTTGGGAGCCAATGCCCAGGGCAAGACCAATTTACTTGAAGCAATACACTGCTTTTGTGTAGCCCGGTCGCATCGACAAGTCCATGAAAATGATCTGATTCGACACGGAGCGGACTATCTTCTGCTCAGTGGAAATGGTGTCGGTGGAGGAAACAGAAAGATAACGGTCCAGATACGCGCATTGCGCGAGGGCGGGCGGAGGCTTAAGATCAATGGAGCGATCCATCGAAAGATCTCCGATCTGATTGGTCTGTTTTATGTGGTCAGTCTCTCTCCAGAGGATGTTAAAATCGTGGGAGGGGCACCGCATCAGCGGCGGCACTTTTTAAATTTTTGCATCTGCCAGACAAGCTTAAGTTATTGGAGATCGTTGCTGGAATATGGTAGAGTTTTGCAGCAGCGTAATATTGCCCTAAAATCCTTTTCCAGCAGAAGATGGCGTGCTGCCGACACCGATGAACTGGATGCCTGGGACAGGCAGTTGGCTAGCGTTGGCTCCAGGATTATGCGCAAGAGAGGGGAGATTCTGAGAAAGCTAGACCCCGAGGTAAGCCTTTTTCATCAGCAAATTAGTGATGGTGGAGAGCGGTTATCCCTGACGTACAAACCGGCATTTGAGTTGGCTGAGGATGATGATATCGAGGAACAATTTATAGCAAGCTTAGGACATCTGAGGGAAAAAGAGATCAATTGTGGGATGAGCTTGGTGGGTCCGCATAGGGATGATGTGCTGATGACTGTGAATGGCGAGCCACTGAGGGTTTTTGGATCACAGGGTCAACAGCGAACGGCATCGATCGCACTAAAATTGGCTGCCGCCCGGTTTTTGGAAAAAGCGAGCGGGGAACAGCCAATTTTATTATTGGACGATGTTTTTGCGGAGTTGGATCAAGACAGAACGCGTCTTCTCTTCGATCTTCTTGCTGATTTCGGCCAGTTGTTCATAGCTACGGCGAAGGAGAGCGATCTGGCTGGAGGCGGAAAAAATTTGCGGAAGATGCTCGTAGCCAATGGTATAGTGACCAATATTTAGGAGATAGTGGACTTTGTCCGTTGTCTGAGATTCGCAGATAATAGTTTGCAGAGATAATTGGTTCTTAATCGATAAATACGCGACCAAGGTGAAAAATTTGGCTAGGGTGTCAAAGCGAAAAGGAGAACAGACCAGCCTGGGCAAGGTTCTGCATGGTTTGCTGAGCAGTTGGGGGATTGATGGAAAGGTTCGGGAGAGGCAGGCCGTGAACATGTGGAGCCAGATCGTGGGCGCGAGAATAGCTGAAAAGACGGAGGCTATTGGCGTTGAAGATGGCAAGGTTTTTGTGCGGGTGCTCTCATCTTCCTGGAAAACGGAGTTGATATTTGTAAAGCAGGAGATCATCGATCGTTTAAACCGGGCAGTGGGCAGGAGGGTTATCAGGGACATCGTCTTTTTGGGAAGTGGGGGGAGAACTGACCATCTCCGCAAGATTTTAAATTAAGGAGAGTTTCGCATATGGCTGTTAAAGGCAAGGCCACGGAACATTCATATGATGCTCGGACCATCCATGTCATGAAAGGGCTGGAGGCAGTGCGCCGCCGGCCGGCCATGTATATCGGCAGCGTTTCTGCCCGTGGTCTTCATCATCTGGTCTATGAAGTGGTGGATAACAGCATCGACGAGGCCATGGCGGGTTTCTGTGATACTATTGATGTCGCCGTGCACAGGGACAACACGGTGACGGTTACAGACAATGGACGCGGCATCCCGGTGGATATGCATCCCACGCAGAAAAAACCGGCCGTGGAGGTGGTAATGACCATGCTCCATGCTGGCGGGAAGTTCGACAACATGTCATACAAGGTCTCCGGCGGTCTCCATGGAGTTGGAGTCTCGGTGGTCAACGCCCTCTCGGAGTGGCTGGAGGTGGAGGTAATCAGGGATGGAAAGAAGTATTATCAGAAGTATCTTCGGGGAAAGCCCGCTGCACCGCTGATGGTTAAAGGAAAAGCCACGGGGAGCGGGACCAGGGTGACGTTCAAGCCCGATGAGAAGATTTTCGGAAAAATTAAGTTCAACTTCGACGTTCTCTCACAGAGACTGAGGGAAATGGCATTTTTAAATGCGGGAGTCAAGATAGATATATGTGATGAGCTCTCCGGGAAAGAACATTCCTTCAAGTACGAAGGAGGCATCGTTTCCTTTGTCGAGTTCCTCAATGAAAATCGGAATGCCATTCATGCTCGGCCTATTTATGTCAACAAGGAGAAGGATGACATCAGTGTGGAGATTGCTATGCAGTACACAGATTCCTATGTCGAGAACATCTTCAGTTACGCCAACAACATAGGAACCATCGAGGGTGGAACTCACCTCAGCGGGTTCAAGACGGCCCTGACCAGGTCATTGAACAGCTACGCCCAGAAGAACAAACTCTTGAAGAACGACTCCTTTAGCCTGAGCGGTGATGATGTGCGGGAGGGGCTGACGGCGGTGATCAGCGTAAAGCTGGCCAATCCACAATTTGAGGGGCAAACCAAGACCAAACTGGGAAACAGCGAGGTCAAAGGAGCCGTGGAGAGCATCCTGGGCGAGGGGTTGACCAGCTTTTTAGAGGAGAACCCCCCGGTAGCTAAAAACATCATCGAGAAGAGCGTCTCCTCTGCCCGGGCCAGGGAGGCGGCTCGTAAGGCCCGGGAGTTGACCCGCAGGAAGTCCGCGCTGGAATCCAGCAGCTTGCCCGGCAAGTTGGCCGATTGCTCCATCAATGACCCACAGCATTGTGAGATCTACCTTGTGGAGGGTGATTCCGCCGGAGGATCCGCTAAATCCGGGCGCGATCGCCGGTTTCAGGCCATTCTGCCGCTGAGGGGCAAGATCCTCAACGTGGAGAAAGCACGTATGGATAGGGCTCTGGGCAACGAGGAGATCCGGACCATCATCACAGCTCTGGGCACGGGCATCAAGGATGAGTTCGATATCGAGAAGGTTCGCTATGGCAAGGTGATCATCATGACCGATGCCGACGTGGACGGAGCACATATCCGGACTCTGCTGTTGACCTTTTTCTTTCGTTATATGCCACTGCTGGTTGAGGCGGGAAATGTTTATATCGCGCAGCCACCGCTGTACCGGCTGCGGAAGGGTAAACAGGAGCATTTTGCCTATAGTGATGATGAAAAGGACCGGCTGCTGAAGAGAATAGGCGATAAGGGAGTGAATCTGCAGAGGTACAAGGGTTTGGGAGAGATGAACCCGGATCAGCTGTGGAATACGACCATGGATCCAGAGACCCGCACCATGTTTCAAATAACACTGGATGACACTGTAGAGGCGGATCTTATCTTCAACACCCTGATGGGTGAAAAAGTAGAGCCTCGGCGAAAGTTCATCGAGGACAACGCCACCTACGTGCGAAACCTGGATGTTTAAGAAAAGTGCTAGAAACTAACTTTATCGCCGGGCATCTGGCGACCGATAATTTCCGAGAAGAAAAGCTATGACGACTTCCAGACAAAATATAATTCCCGTCTACATAGAAGACGAGATGAAGAGCTCTTACATAGACTACTCCATGAGCGTCATCGTCTCTAGAGCTCTGCCGGATGTCCGCGACGGATTGAAACCGGTACACAGGCGTATCCTTTACGCCATGGACGATTTGGGTATGGCTGCCAATCGTCCCCACAAGAAGAGCGCCCGCGTAGTAGGAGAGGTGTTAGGCAAGTATCACCCCCATGGGGACACAGCCGTTTACGATGCCATGGTCAGGATGGTGCAGGAATTTTCCCTGCGCTATCCTTTGGTCGACGGCCAGGGAAATTTCGGGTCCGTCGACGGAGACAGCGCTGCGGCCATGCGATACACGGAGGTGCGCCTTTCCAAAGTGGGGGAACAGATGCTCGTCGATCTGGGCAAGGATACCGTTGGCATGGTGCCCAACTTCGACAACACCCTCACCGAACCCTCAGTGCTGCCCTCCCCTTTGCCTAATCTGCTGGTGAATGGATCCTCAGGCATAGCCGTGGGTATGGCCACCAATATTCCCCCTCATAACCTGGGGGAGGTGGTTGATGGGTTATTAGAGTTGATAGAGGACCCGGATATTGAAATAGCTCAACTGATGAGTTTTATCAAGGGGCCGGATTTTCCCACAGGAAGTGTTATTTCTGGAAGCAGAGGTATCAGGGATGCATACCTGACCGGACGTGGTCGGATTATACAGCGGGCCTTCGCCCAGACAGAGACGCAGAAGAATGGGCGGGAGAGAATAATCGTCAGCGAAATTCCCTATCAGGTGAACAAATCGAACCTTCTGATTAAGATTGCCGCTCTGGTGCGAGAGAAGAAGGTCGATGGCATCAGCGATCTGCGCGACGAATCGGACCGCGAGGGTATGAGGATAGTCATCGAGCTGCGCAAGGGGACCGACCCAGAGGTGGTCCTCAATATGCTCTACAAGCACACCCAGATGCAGGAAACATACGGCGCGATCATGCTGGCGCTGGTGGATGGTCGGCCGAAGGTGCTCAACTTAAAGGAGATGCTGCAGAAGTTCTTGGAGCACCGCCACGAGGTGGTTGTGCGCCGCACAAAATTTGACCTGACCAAGGCAGAGCAGCGGGCGCACATTCTGGAAGGTCTCAAGGTGGCCCTGGATCACATCGACGAGATAGTGGCCCTGATAAAAAAGTCAAAGGACCCCACTGTCGCTCGTCAGGGCCTGATGAAGCGTTTTGGTCTATCAGAAATTCAGGCACAGGCCATTCTGGATATGCGGCTGCAGCGTCTCACGGGGCTGGAGCGCCAAAAGATCGAGGACGAATATCTCCAACTGATCAAGGAGATCGCCCGGCTAAAGGGAATTTTGGAGAGTAAAGCGCAGAGGATGGCCTTGATCAGGGATGAGCTCATCGCCTTGAAGGAAAAATTCGGTGACCAGAGACGCACGACCATCATCGATGAGGAACACGGGGAGTTCAGCCTGGAGGATCTCATCGCCGAGGAGGACATGGTCATTACCATATCCCACTCGGGCTATGTAAAGAGGTTGCCAACCAGCACATACCGGCGCCAGAGACGAGGTGGCCGAGGGGTGACCGGCATGGGCACCAAAGAGGAGGATTTCGTGGAGCACCTGTTCATCGCCTCCACACACGATTACATCCTCTTCTTCACCGACAGAGGCCGCTGCTATTGGCTTAAGGTTCACGAGATACCCCGGGGTGGTCGAGTGGCCAGGGGCCGAGCCGTGGCCAATTTGCTGAAGATCCGGGCGGAGGAATCCATCGCCGCCTTTGTGCCCGTGAAGAAGTTTGACGATGAACATTATGTTATCACCGCCACCCGCAAAGGGGTGGTCAAGAAGACGGCTCTTTCGGCTTACAGCCATCCGCGAAAGGGCGGTATTTGCGGTCTGGTGGTCGACGACGATGATGTGCTCATCGAGGCAAAGCTCACCGATGGCAAGCAGGACATCATCCTGGGTACCAAGAAGTGTAAGGCCATTCGCTTTCAGGAGTCCGAAGCGCGGCAAATGGGCAGGGTCTGCCGGGGAGTAAAGGGGATCACCCTGGGGAAAGGTGATTTGGTGGTGGGCTGTGTGGTGGTAAAGCGCGACGCGACCCTGCTGGTGGTATCGGAAAACGGCTACGGCAAACGCAGCGACATTAGCGACTACCGCATGACACACCGGGGAGGCAAGGGGATCATCACCATCAAGAACACGGCACGAAATGGGGATTTGGTGGCCATCAAGGAGACCGTGGAGACGGACGAGCTGATGATCATTACCCAGGGAGGTGTGGTGATCAGGCTGCCCATCAGGGGCGTTAAGGTGATCGGTCGCAACACGCAGGGAGTGAAGCTGATCAACCTGGACGCGGGAGACAGGGTGGTGGATGTGGCCCGGGTGGTGCCAGAGGAGGAGTAGGGCAGGTTTGTTTGAGATCGGGTGAAGATATTTATAGCCGCTGTTCTTTGGAATAGCGGCTCTTTTTTTTGAAGGGGGAAGTGTCCCCCTGGCTGCGGCCAGCATGCGGTTTCGCCGCACCGGCTCGCTATCGGCGGCTGGCGCCGCCGATGCC
>CBDUWG010000018.1:0-11952 GCA_965370845.1 uncultured bacterium | reverse complement strand
GGTCTTTACATCCGCAAAATCCAGGTTGATCAAACCAGGTATGGTGATCAGATCCGAGATTCCCCTGGTAGCATGCAGCAAAACCTCATCGGCCATGCGGAAAGCATCCAGAAGGGGCGTTGTCTTCTCCACGATGTTCAGCAGTCGTTGGTTGGGAATAACGATGAGCGTGTCCACACGTTCCTTTAACTGCCGAAGACCTTCCTCGGCCTGGGCCATGCGTTTGCGCCCCTCGAACTCGAAGGGTTTGGTGACAATTGCTACCGCGAGGGCTCCCTGTTCCTTGGCGATCTCGGCGATGATCGGCGATGCGCCGGTCCCGGTCCCGCCACCCATTCCGGCGGTGATGAACACCATGTCCGCACCCGCCAGGGCTGAAATCATCAGCTCTCGGTCCTCTTCCATGGCTCGCTGGCCTATCTCTGGATTGGCACCAGCGCCCAAACCCTGGGTGATCTTGCTGCCGATTTGCACCTTCTGCTGGGCCAGGCTTCTCTCCAAAGCCTGGGAGTCTGTATTGCTGGCTATAAAACCGACGCCCGTCAAATTGGCGGAGATCATCCTGTCGATGGCGTTTCCTCCGGCACCACCAACGCCGACGACCTTCATGCTTGCCCCGCGGCCGAATTCTTGGTCCAACTCGAATGTCATGTTTCCCTCCCTGTAAAAAGAGAACGGTTAATAAGCTATCTCTCAGAAAAATTCTCCGAACCACCTCTTCATCCGGTCAAAGATCCTCTCGAACATATTATTCTCGGTCAATCTCCCCAGCCCATTGTTCTCCGAACCCTGAAAAGCATAAAGAACCAGGCCGACCCCGGTGGCATGTATGGGGTTCTGCGCCAGATCCACCAGGCCACCGAACCCCTGGGGAATACCTAATTTCACCGGCATGTCAAAAACCTGCTCGGCCAGTTCGGTCGCACCCGGCATCAGGGAAGCCCCTCCGGTGACGACCACTCCCACCGCCAACAGATCGCTATAATCGGTTCGGCGCAGCTCCCTGAGGGAAAGGCTGAACAGCTCCTCCATCCGCGGCTGGATGATAGAGGTCAATAACGACCTGGGAACCTGTCGTTCCTTGCGGCCACCGATGCCCGGCACGGTGATCATCTCGTCCTCCTCGATCATAGAAGCCAGGGCACACCCTTTCTGCACCTTGATTTTCTCCGCCTGCGATATGGAGGTTCGCAGCCCAATGGCGATGTCTCCGGTAACGCTGTTGCCTCCCAGACCGATAACAGCCGTATGACGAATGCTTCCCTCGAAGAAGACGGCGATGTCCGTCGTGCCGCCTCCGATGTCCAGAAGCATGACCCCCAACTCCTTCTCTTCCGGAGATAAAACCGAGTAGCTGGAGGCCAGGGGTTCCAGAACAAGATCTCTCACGTTCAGGCCAGCTTTTTGGATGCTCTTGTAGATATTTTGAGCCGACGTTACCGCAGCGGTGACGATGTGGACCTCGGCCTCTAAGCGCACCCCGGCCATGCCCACAGGATCCTTGATGCCCGGCTGATCGTCCACGATATACTCCTGGGGCAGAATATGGATAATCTCACGATCCATAGGTATGGCCACCGCCTTGGCAGCGTCCACCACCCGACTCACATCGCTCTTGGAGATCTCCCTGTTGGCTCCCGACACAGCGATAACGCCCCGGCTGTTAATGCTTCTGATGTGGTCGCCGGCAATGCCAGCCAACACAGAGCGCACCTCTATCCCGGCCATCAACTCTGCCTCCGCCACCGCATTGGAGATGGACTTCACCGTTTTCTCCAGGTTCACCACTACCCCCCGTCTCAGACCTTCCGAGACACTTGTGCCCACACCCACTATCTTCGGCTCCTGCTCATCGGAGACCTCAGCGATAACCACCCCAATCTTTGTGGTCCCGATGTCCAATCCAACAACTACATCGTTGCTCCCCCTACATCACACCTCCCTTTAGATCCAGCCCTCAGCTGGCTGGCTGGCAGATGAGCTGATCTTTAAACCTTATATCCAGACTTTTCGCCGATATTCCTCTGGCAGCCAGGTCTCCCAAAACGACCCACAGCCGCCGAAGCTTGGCATGAAGATCGCCGGAGCCCAACCTCACCTGTACCCCGTCAGGGATCAGATAAAGCAGAGGATCCTCCGGCCGGGCTACATTGATCTCGGAGACCTTGTCCAATAAAGAAGGGGCCGCCTGCAGAATTACCTGCCTGATCTGCAAGCCTTTCCGAATGCCCAGATGCTCGAAACCCGCGCCAGGCTGAACCTCGGGAAAGATACCGGTCAGCACGGGAATGTCCTCCAGACCCTCTTCCTGGTCCATGGGGATCACCATACCCTCTTCGTCCAGGCCATAGAACCTGTCCGCACTGATCAGCATTACCGGTTCCCGCTCATGAATGGTGACGATGATTTTGGAGGGAAGTTGACGGCGAATAGTAACCTCCCGGATTCTGGGGTCCTGCTGCATGGCCCTCTTGATGGCCTCCAGATCCACGGCAAATATGTTGGTGCCTGTTTCCACGGAAACCAATTCCAGGGCCAGCTGGGAGGGGACCATCCGATTGCCCCCCACATCGATGGTCGAGAGCTGGAAAAGAGGAGCTGTCCTCGTCCAGGCAGTCAGACCGGCAGCCCCGCTGAAAATGCTCAGCCCCAGCAGGGTGGCCAAAAAAACCCTCTTACTTCTGTGCTGCCGGCAACGGGCTTTTTGTGGCCCAGCCGATAGCCCCCTTTTGACTCGACCCATAGCCGTCATTCCTCCCCAATTACGAGTATTTCCATCTGCAACTCAACCCCAAATTGGTCCTCGACTCTTCTGCGGACCCTCTCGATAAGCTGTTTCACATCCGCGGCAGTGGCCCCACCGATATTGACAATGAAATTGGCGTGTTCGGCAGAGACCTGCGCCCCATTCACTTGCATACCCTTACATCCCGATTCCTCGATGAGCTTTCCAGCGGCAGTCCCGGGCGGATTCTTGAAGATGCATCCGGCACTTCTCAAACCGGTGGGCTGATGACTGCGCCGGCGGCGAAATTCCTCCATGCGATTCTGGATAACCTGGCTGGGCTGGGAAGATAAAACTAGCTTGACCTCCGTAATTATCAGGTCCCCGGGCAGATGGGCCGAGCGATATTGAAAATGTAACTGGGGTGACTGCAGAGTAACGGCCTGGCTGGAGAGATCATATCCGCTGACAGCCCGTACAAACTGACCAATAGATCTATCCCAGGCCCCGGCGTTTACCCTGATGCCTCCCCCCACCGATCCGGGGATACCAGCCATGAACTCCAACCCTGCCCACTCCCGGCGCCAGCAGTAGTCTAAAAGCTCCGTCAGCGACACCCCTGCTCCCACCACCACACCACCGGACCACTCCTCCAGTCGACAGCAGCACCCGCTCAGATCCAGGACCACCCCCCGGATTCCCCCATCTTCCACCAGGAGATTAGTCCCCCGTCCAATGACCATCAGGGGCAGTTCATGGGTCCTGACCAGCTTGAGAACGGCCACCATCTCCTGTTCCGTTTTTGGCCGGACGAAAAAATCCGCCGGACCACCAATAGCGAAGGAGGTGTGACGATTCAAGGGTTCATCTACGAGGATTTCTCCCTCCACCAAACGCAAGAGCTCGTTTTGAAACTCCATTTTCCCTCCGCTCACTTCCTCTTTTTAAGCAGCTTGATGAGCTCTTCCCCTATCCTGTGCACATCTCCGGCACCCAGGGTGATAACCAGATCGCCCGGCAGAACCTGGGCGGCCAAATACGTGGCTATTTTTCTCTTATCCTGGATGTAGACCACCTTACGATGTCCATATTCTCTGGCTGCCCGAGCTACCAGCTCGCCGCTGATGCCCGCGATGGGCTTCTCACGGGCGGGGTAGATATCGGTAACCAACAATATGTCTGACTGAAAAAAGGATTTGCCGAAATCCTCGCAGAAATCCCTGGTCCTGCTGTAGAGGTGTGGCTGAAAAACCGCTATGGTCCGCCGGCCCAGTCCGTTTTTGGCCGCCTGGAGAGTTGCCTGGATCTCCGTGGGGTGATGAGCATAATCATCCACCACCATCACATCATCAACCTCTCCTTTGACCTCGAACCGCCTGTAAACACCGCTAAAGCTCTCCAGAGCCTTCTTGACAGTGCTGAAACTTAAACCCAGCTCCAACCCAACAGCGGCGGCTGCCAAGCTGTTCTTAACATTGTGAACTCCGGGAGCCTTCACTCTCAGCCGGCCCAGTTTCTCCCCACGGACGACCAGATCAAAAGCGCTGGTCAAACCCCGGAAAACCAGATTTGTTCCCCTGATATCGACCTGAGCAGATAGCCCGTAGGTAATCAGTGGCGGTTGTATGTGGGGAACGATGCTCTGAAGGCTCTGCTCATCGAGACAGAGGATAACTGTCCCGTAAAAGGGCACCTTGTTCACGAACTCAATAAAGGCGCCTTTGATATCATCCAGATTGGTGTAGCAGTCTAAATGCTCCGCCTCCAGGGTGGTCACCACGGCGATCGTGGGAACCAACCGGAGAAAGGAGCGGTCGAACTCGTCGGCCTCGGCAACCAGATATTGTCCTTTGCCCAGTTTTGCGCTCGCCCGCAGGCTCTTCACTTTTCCGCCCACAATGATCGTGGGGTCCAATCCACCTTCGGTTAAAACCAGACCCACCATAGAGGTGGTGGTGGTCTTGCCGTGGGTTCCGGCGATGCCGATGCCGTATTTCATGCGCATAAGCTCGCCAAGCATCTCGGCCCGTCGTATGACCGGGATCTTTAACCGGCGAGCCTCCATTACCTCGGGATTGTCCGGATTCACCGCCGAAGAGATGACCACCACGTCGGCATCGCCCACCTGAGAAGCTCTATGTCCTTTGGACACGATGGCTCCCAGTTTCATTAACCTTCGGGTCACCTCACTGAGTTGAAGATCCGAGCCGGTGATCTGAAATCCCAGGTTCAGGAGCACCTCGGCGATACAACTCATCCCGATGCCCCCAATACCAACGAAATGAAGTTTTCTGACCTTGCCGAACATCTCATCTCTCCCCGGCTAGCTCTCGAATGGCCTGGACCACGGTCGCCGCGGCCTTGGGCCGGCCCAATAGCCTGCTTTTCTCGGCCATCTGTCGAAGACAACGATCGTCGCCCAGCAGACAAAGCAGAACGGAGACGAGCTTGTCCCCTCTCAACTCGCCATTCAACACCATCTCTGCGGCCCCGGCCTTCACCAGAGCTAGAGCATTGATCCGCTGGTGATCGGCAGCAGCAAAAGGGTATGGCACGAAGATGGCCGGCAGACCACAAAGGGCGATCTCCGCCACCGTGGTCGCCCCGGCCCGGCAGACAACTACATCGGTAGCCCCGTAAGCCGAGCTCATATCCTGGATGAAATCGATCACCACCGTTCCGGGGCCGCGCTCCCCAAACTGCTGTCGAATCTGGGCCAGATCCCCCTTCCCCGTCTGCCATATGACCTGAATATCCTCGGCCTCCAATCGGTCAAACCCCCGGGCCACGGCCATATTAATGCTGTGTGCTCCCTGACTTCCTCCCATTACCAGAACCGTTTTCCTGCGGGGGTCAAGGGCAAATACCTCAGCAGCACGTCTCCGTTCGGCCCGATCCAGCTCTATGCGCAGCGGGTTTCCGCTCATCCTCAGATGGTTCTTCTTCCGAAAATACCTTCGGGATTGCGGGAAGCTCAGGTGCACCTGGTCAACCCGAGAGCTCAAGATCCTGGTGGTAACCCCCGGAAAGCTGTTCTGCTCCTGAATCAGGGTGGGGATACCCATGAGGGAGGCCAGAAAAACGACCGGTCCGCTCACGTAGCCACCGGTTCCCACCACCACTTTGGGTCTAAATCGGCGCAGAATCATAAAAGAGCGCCAAAGGCCCAGAAAAAGAAACCAGGGAAAAGCGATGGTCTGCCAATGGAATCTCCTGCTCCACCCTCGGACAGACACGGAGGCAAAGTCAAAACCCTCTCGCGGGACAATCTGTTTTTCCAGCCCGCGGTCACCCCCCAAAAAGAGCACCTTTACCTCAGACGCCTGCCGCCGGAGCTCCTCAGCAATGGCCAGGGCCGGGAAAAGATGCCCCCCCGTTCCTCCCCCGGCTATCAGCACGCGCATGGTTCCCTCCTTTTTTTCCAGGAGGTTTTCCCGGCTCGTCGCTGTCGGGAGATATTCAGCAAAACACCCATCCCGATGAGATTGAACAACAGAGAAGAACCGCCATAGCTGATGAAGGGAAGAGTCAAACCGGTCGTAGGGCACAATCTGGTAACCACGGCCACGTTGACCACCATGTTCAGAAAGATCATCGCCGTGATACCCGTTCCCAGAAGAAAGCCAAATCGGTCGGCAGCGCCACGGGCGGCTCTAAGGCCGCGCCAGGCCACCAATAGGAAAAGAGCCAAAATGACCACGACTCCGATGAACCCCAGCTCTTCTCCCAATATGGAGAAAACGAAATCGGTGTGCGGCTCCGGTAAAAAGAGCAGTTTCTGACGACTATTTCCCAGCCCAACGCCGAAAATTCCGCCGCTGCCCAGGCTGATCAGGGACTGTTCGATCTGGTAGCCAGCCCCGACGGGATCCAGTTCGGAATCCAAAAATGATAACACTCTCAAGCGGCAATAGGGTACGCAGAAAATCATCGTGGCCGCCCCCAATAAGGTCAGAAACCCCATTTTCAGCAGGTGAATCCATCTCACCCCGGCCACCGTAAACATGGTAAAAACCAGCATTCCAATAACCAGAGCTGTGCCTAAATCCGGCTGCAGAGCAATCAGGACAAGACTGAGGCCGACAACGCAGACCGTGGGCAGAAGACCCTCTTTGAAATCCCCAATCTGACCCTCTTTTCGGGTCATCTGCCTGGCGATGTAGAAGGCCAGCACCAATTTAACCATCTCCGAGGGTTGAAAACGCACAAAGGCCAGGTTTAGACTGCGGGAGAGATCCTTAACGGACCCGCCCCAACCCACTCTGGGTAACAAAACCAGGGAAAGAAGGAAGACGGAGATCAGCATCCCCAGGCCGGCCAGTTTCCGCCAGCGGTGGTAATCGATCCTCATGGCCACCAGCATGGCCATCAGGCCCAGGAGGGCTCGCAGCACGTGCCTTTTCAGGAAGAAGCTGCTGGTCTGGTAACGCAACTGGGCCACGGCCACGCTGGAGCTGTACACCATGATGATGCCCACCCCAACCAAAAGCACTATGGCCACAAACAAAATCCGATCCGGCCTGTCTTTTCCGTCCACCACGACCTCCGCTCAAGATGGGAGTGAACCGGACTCCCCCCGACCCAGGCGCCCAACGATCTCCTTAAAAACCCGTCCCCGATGTTCGAAATCCCGAAACATATCGAAGCTGGCACAGGCAGGAGAGAGCAACACGCAATCGCCAGGAACCGCTTTAGCCCGAGCCACACTCACGGCCTCTTCCAGATCCTTCACTAAAATGGTCTCGGTCACATCGCTCCAGACAGCGCGCATTTTCTCCCGGGCTTCGCCCAACAGCAGAAGGAGCCGCACCCGCTGGCCTATCAAAGTTCGCAACCCTTCGAAATCCCCCTTCTTATCCCGGCCACCGGCGATGAGCAGAATGGGCTCCGTGAAGGTCATCAGCCCCTGTCTGACAGCGTCCACATTGGTACCCTTGGAGTCGTTGACGTACTTCACACCGTCCAACATGCGCACCAGTTCCAGCCTGTGCTCAACGCCTTTGAAATCAGCCAGCTCAGCGGCGCACACGGAGAGATCAACACCCATGATCTGGGCCGCAGCCACCGCAGCCAGGCTATTGGACAGATTATGGGGACCTGGAATGCCCAATTCTTTGACACCCAGAACCACCTCCCGGGCATCTGTGAGTTGGGAGATGATCTGCCCCTCTCTGACGAAGACGCCGCCTTTCACTTCTCCCCGAATGCTGTACAGCACGACCCGGCCCGGCGACTTTTCCGCCAGGGCAGCCGCTCCGGGGTCGTCCCTGTTCAGGATGGCTATATCCGTGGCCTGCTGGTTTATCAACAGACGCGCCTTGGTCCGCGCGTAGGCTTCCATGCTACCATATCTGTCCAGATGGTCGGGCGTGATGTTCAGAACAATCCCCACCCGGGGCCGAAAGGTCTCGATCCGCTCAAGTTGAGAACTGCTCACCTCCACAACAATCACGCCGTCTCTAGGAACGCTCCTCACCGGGATCGACAGCGGAAAACCGATATTGCCGGCCACCTGACATCGCCAGCCAGCTCTTTCGAAAATTCGGCCGATGAGCGTGGCGGTTGTGGTCTTCCCGTTGGATCCGGTGACCGCTACCAGAGGAGCCCTGGCCCACCAGGAGGCCACTTCCAGCTCTCCGTATACAGGAATATCGGCCTCTTGCGCCCTGGCCAAGATGGGCACATCTCTGGGAATGCCCGGGCTGACCACCACAAAATCGGCTCCCGCCAGAGCTCGCTCCGAGTGCCCCCCGGCTTCTATGTCCACACCCAGCCCTCGAAGATCTCGCACCTCTTCATCCAGGGTTTCCATGGGTTTCAGGTCGCTGCCGAAAACCCGGGCTCCTTCCTGCTGCAGAAGCCGGGCCACGGCCAGGCCACTGCGTGCCAGGCCGAGTACAAGGACCTTTTTTTCAGCCACTGAGCGCATTTCAGACCTCTAGCGAATCTTGAAGGTGCTCAAGCTCAACAGGGCCAGTATGGCAGATATGATCCAAAAACGCACTACCACCTGTGACTCGGGCCATCCTTTCAGTTCGAAGTGATGGTGCAGAGGAGCCATACGAAAAACCCGCTTGCCGCCACGGAACTTAAAGGAGGTGATCTGAATGATCACCGAAAGAGCCTCAGCGGCGAACACACCACCTACGATGAGCAGCTGAATTTCCTTCTTGAGAAGAATGGCCGCGGCGCTGAGGGCCCCACCCAAAGCCAGGGAACCGGTGTCTCCCATAAAAACCTTGGCCGGATGAGCGTTGAACCACAGAAAACCCAGGGAGGCTCCGACGATGGCCGCTAAAAACACGGTGAGCTCACCGCTGCCCTCCAGGTACATGATGTTCAGATAGCTGCTGAAGTCCACCCGCCCTGAAACGTAGCTCATCCCGGCAAAGGCCATAGCACAGGTGGCTACGATACCGATGGCCAGACCATCCAGGCCATCGGTCAGGTTAATGGCGTTGCTGGCTCCCGTGGTCACTAAAACCACAAAAGGGATGTAGAAAATCCCGAAATCGAGGACCCAATTCTTGAGAAAAGGAATGCTGGTCTGAGTGTGAAACTGGGTGGACAGTGGCCAGATATACAGGATGCTCCCCAGGATCAGGCCAAAGGTCACCTGGCCGATGAGCTTTCGGCGGGCCACCAGACCTTTGGGCAGATGTTTCACCGCCTTCAGGTAGTCGTCGATAAAACCGATGGCTCCCATCCAGACGGTGGAGAACAGGATCAGCTGAATGTACCTGTTGGTCAAATCGGCCCACAGCAGTGTGGGCAAAACGACGGCCAACAGGATGACCAACCCGCCCATGGTGGGAGTTCCCTCTTTAACCAGATGGGTCTGGGGACCATCCGATCTGATTCTCTCCTTAATGTGCAGTTTGTGCAGGCGCCTGATGATGAAAGGCCCGATGATGAAGCTGACCAACAGGGCTGTTATAGTGGCGTAAGCCGCGCGAAAAGTAATGTACCGAAAGAGATTAAACGCCGAAACGACGTCGCTCAGTGGGCTGAGAAGGTAATAGAGCATTAGATCTTAGCCTTTTTGAAGTGATGAAGAGAGGGCGGATATGATTTCCTCCAGACGCATCGCCCGCGAGGCTTTTAGCAGCACCAAATCTCCCTTTTTGAGCATTTTATTCAGACATTCTGCCGCCTGCCCCGGATCTGCACAACGGATAACCTTTCCGGCATCATAGCCATCTTGAATGGCACCTTGCGCAATCCCCTCGGCCAGCTCACCCACGGTGATCAATCTTTCGATGCCGGATCTGGCCACCCAACATCCCAACTCCCGATGGGCCGGAGACTCCTGGTGGCCCAGCTCCAACATGTCTCCCAAGACGGCGATCTTGCGAGCATCCGTCTCCAGGTCGGCCAGAACTTCGATGGCAGCTCTCATAGAGGCTGGATTGGCATTGTAAGCGTCGTTGAGAATTACCGCTCCACCGACCCTAACCAGTTCCATGCGCATGGGACTGGGGGAAAAACTTCGCAGGGCCTCCCCGACTTGGTTGACGGACAGCCCCAGCTTCAGCCCCACAGCAATGGCCGCCAGAGCGTTGTAGACGTTGTGCCGGCCCCAGGTGGGTATCTGGAACTCCCCCACCCCATCAACCTGAAAACTGGTCCGCAGTCCATCAAGGAGGTGAAAAACCGTGGCCCGGTAGTCCGCTCCCGCCCCCATCCCGAAGGTCACCACCCGGGAGGACGGAATCACCTTTTGGGCCATCAACCGCTCATCGTCGGCGTTGAGAAAAACCAGTCCCCCGGGGAGCAGCATCTCCAGAAGCTCGAACTTTGCCTTGGCAATTTCCGGCAAGCTGCTCAGCTGCTGCAGGTGGGCCGGTCCAATGTTCGTGATCAGGCCGTACCGGGGGAGACTGATCTCCGCAGAGCGACAAATCTCGCCTGGCCCACTCATGCCCATCTCCACCACAGCCATCTTATCCTTTGCGGAAAGCCGAAACAGGGTCAGGGGAACACCGATGTGATTGTTGAAGTTCCCCTCGGTTTTCATAGTTGGAAATTCCGTAGAGAGGACGGCGGCCACCATATCTTTGGTAGTGGTCTTGCCGTTGGTACCGGTGATTCCGATGACGGTCACAGACATCTTTCCCCGGTAGTATCCGGCCAGATCCTGGAGGGCCTTGAGGGGATCGGCAACCACAATTAAAGGCGCAGAAAATCTCTCTCCGGGAACAAGACCTGCCGTCCACTGCCGGGAGACCACCGCCAGGGCAGCTTTGTTCTCCAAGGCCTGGGCCACGAATTCATGGCCGTCGAACCGCTCTCCGCGGAGGGCGAAAAAGGCTTCTCCCCGGTTAACGCACCGGGAGTCGGTGGAAATACCCTCTATCCTGAGATGATCCAGGTCGGGTTCATCCGTTGTCGGGAAAACGCGACCGCCGGTGGCCGCGATGATCTCCCTGATATCCATGTTCTCCATTAAAGGGTATCCCTCATCCAATTTATCAGTTGAAACGGTGGTACGATCTCTTGCCCAGCTGCCCAGAAGAAGATCGACGATCTTTCCCCTAACATGGCACCAGAACAACTCGCCAACCCGGAGCCATTCGCAAGGCAGGTGATAAGATCCGCGGGTAATCTACGGGGGAAACCCTAACTTTTCAGTTTTTTCAACTCCTCAAGGATGACCGCTTTATCTAAAAAGTCAATCCGCTGATTTCCCATGATTTGAAACCGCTCGTGCCCTCTTCCGGCAACGACCAGGACGTCCCCGGGGCGGGCCAGGGCCAAGCCACGGCGAATGGCCTGTCGGCGATCGGTCACCAGCTCACAGGAGGCCCCCCGGATCACACCTTTCTCCACATCGCGAAGAATCTGCAGAGAATCCTCAGACCGGGGATTATCGGTGGTCAGGATGACCAGGTCGGCCATTCTGGAAGCAACCTCTCCCATCTGAGGCCGTTTGCCGTGATCTCGATCTCCCCCACACCCGAAGACGACCAACAGACGACCCGGGAACAGCTCCCTGACTGCAGCCAGCAGACGGCTCATGGCCTGAGTAGTGTGCGCATAGTCGATGATAACTGAAAACCCTCGCTCAGACTGCAGGGTTTCAAACCGACCGTCCACACCGCTCGCCCCTTCCAGCCCTTCTCGAATCACATCCCCGGGCAACCCCAGGGCGATCCCGGCAGCGACAGTCGCCAGAGCATTAAAGACATTGTAGCGACCCAGCAGATGAGATGTGAAATGAATAGACC
>CBDUWG010000017.1:0-12123 GCA_965370845.1 uncultured bacterium | reverse complement strand
CTGGCATGTACTCAGAGTTGAGCATTTCACTTACCAGTATCTAGAATCCAGTATCCAGAATCCAGCATCGAGCCGTCGCCATGAGATGTGGCGGCGGTTTTTTTATTCTTCTTGGCGATGATTTCTGATTTTTGCCGTGATGTGTGACCTGGGGACTCATCCGCTGGGAACACAGGAGGCAGGGCTATCCGGCGATGAGCGGAGAGGTTGTGATGACTGGCGGTTCGAGTGGGAAAAGTGGGGGAATTAAGGGTTAACTTATCATCCTGAACCGCAAACGACACTTCGGCGCAAGTGCCGCCCAGGAAATGTGTTCAGAAAGCCTGGAGCGTTTCGTCCCGAGTCCTTGAATTGGCACGCATCTTGATTGCTGAGAGAGTGCCACCATCTTCCCGGGAGGTGAGAGCCATGGGTACATGACTGCAAACGAATAATATCGACCACTCTTTGAGGAGAAAGGAGTCAAAGCATGAGAACCATGATCGGCATCTTGGCGGTCTTTGGCTTGGGGCTGAGCGCTGTCGTCGTTGAGGCCGCCAGTCCCGGGGACCTGATCATCAATGAGCTGATGCAGGACCCGGCAGCTGTGGGCGATTCGCAGGGAGAGTGGTTTGAGCTTTATAACAACACCACTTCGGATATCGACATCAACGGCTGGGTGATCCGGGATGACGCGGCCAACGTTCATACCATCGACAACGGCGCGCCTCTGTTGGTGACTGCGAAAGGATATCTGGTTCTGGGCAACAACGCTGATCTGGCCACCAATGGCGGCTATCAGTGTGATTACGAGTACTCCGGTTTCACCCTGTCCAACAGCGACGACGAGATCGTCCTGGAGGAGGGAGGTCTGGAGATCGCCCGGATCAACTACGACGGAGGGCCTATCTGGCCCGATCCCACCGGCGCCTCCATGGGCTGGCTGGGTCCGCCGGGAGACAACAACGATGGCACCCGCTGGGTCATAGAGGGTATCGCATCCTATGGTGATGGGGATTGGGGCACCCCCGGCTATAAGAACACCGACTCCTCATTGCCGGTGGGTCTCTCCTCTTTCACAGGATCCTTCAGTTCGGGAGTCATCGTGCTGCACTGGCGGACGGAGGTTGAGGTTAACAACCTGGGCTTTTACGTGTGGCGGTCACTGACCGAAAATGGAGAGTATCAGCCTATCTCGGAGTTGGTTTCCGGACATGGGTCCTCATTGGAGCCTCATGATTATCTCTATCGCGATGAGAACATCATTTCAGACAACACTCACTACTATAAACTTCGCCAGGTGGATATGCAGGGGGGGGAGGTCTTCTACGGGCCGATAAGTGTTTTCGCCGGGGCCACCGCCGTTGACCAGGCCACCTGGGGGAAGATCAAGGCCAGGTATCGTTAATGTGATTTACCTCGTCGGGAAGATGGGGCATCTGCTGAGCCCATCCGGCTGGAGACGGCCGGGTGGGCTTTTTTCTTTTTTCCTTGCTTTTACCGGGGTTTCGGTATTAGTTTAACCTCGATGTGCGCCCAGGGAGGATTTGAGATGGGATCTGATCGTCTGTCCAGAATACTCAGGACAGTACTGCTTTTTCTGCTGATAACCGGCTGTGCCTCCACGGGCAAACAGTCTGTATCACCGCGATCTGTTCCCCCAAAGGCTTACTGGCATTTCGTCAATGGCGACCTGATGGAGCTTCAGGGTTTTTCAGAGGCAGCCCTGGTCGAATACCGGAAAGCTCTGCAGCTTGATTCCCTATCCGTGGATGTCCGTCTGGCAATGGCTGAGGCATACGGTAAACTTGGGCGCTGGCCGGAGGCCACGGTCTTGATGGAAGAGACCATCGAGATTGACCCCTCATCCGTGTCCCTGAACATGTTTCTGGGCGATTGCTATAGCCATCTAAAACGATTGGGCCAGGCCCAAAAGGCGTATGATCTGGTCCTGAAGCTTGATCCTTCAAATATCCGCGCCCATCACAGCCTGGCCGTCATCTATCAGTGGCAAGGTAGACCCAAAAAGGCCTTGGAACAGTACGACCAGTTGATCGAGCTGGTCCCCCATCCCGAGGAGATATACCTTCGCCGGGCCTCGCTGCTGGCGGGCATGGGAAAATTGGAGAAGGCCGAAGGGGAGTATAGACGAGCCCTGGCATCAAAGGGGTACTTGGTGGAGGCTCACCTGGGCCTTGCTCATGTGTATGAGGCTATGGGCGAACCCGAGAAGGCCATCTCTGAGTATCAGGATGCCATAATTCTGTTGCCCGATCAGTCACGTTTGCGGATCAGTCTGGCCGCCCTTCTGGTGAAGCTGTCCCGGCATGAAGAGGCAATAGCCCAATTTCAGGAGATCATCAGGCGCGATCCCGAAGATCTCTTTGCCAGGAAGCGCCTGGCAATGCTTCTTTTCAATTGTGATCGTCTGGATGAGGCGCAGAAGGTTTTGCAAACTCTGCGGCAGCTGGCTCCCGATGACCCCAGCAATCCCCTTTTATTGGGTCGTGTTCTGGCTCGAAAGGAGGATTATGATGGAGCCATTGGTCAGTTTCAAGAGGCCATCGCTTTAGATGAGATGGTGGCCGAAAGCTGGCTGAGCCTGGGCATGGTATTACTGCAAAATGAGGAATATTCGCCAGCCACGGAGCTTTTGCAACGAGCGGTTCTTTCCCTGCCCGAGGAGCCGGATCTTTACCACCTGCTGGGGGTCACCTATATGCGCCGGTCCATGTATCAGGAAGCCGTGGAGGTTTTGGAGAAAGCTCTATCTCTGGACCCCGACGACAGGAGCATCATCAGGGATCTGGCCGCCGGCTACGAGCGGGCTGATTTCTTCGAGGAGGCGGTGGACCTGTTCCAGCGTTTGCTGGCCCTTGAGCCCGATGACCATTGGGCACTGAACTATCTGGGATATATGTTGGCGGATAAGGGCCTGCGTCTGGAGGAGGCTCAGAAGCTCATCGAGAAAGCCCTGAAGATCGATCCCCAGAATGCTGTCTATCTGGACAGCCTGGGCTGGGTATACTTTCGCCTGGGTAAACTTCGTCAGGCTGAGGAACATCTGACCAGGGCAATCGCCGGTTGCACGGATGAGCCGGTCATGTACGATCACCTTGGAGATGTTTATTTTCAGCAAGGGAAGCAGGATGAGGCCATCCGGCAGTGGGAAAATGCGCTGGAGCTGAACCCCGATGATGAAACGATCAAAGATAAGTTGGATCGATCCAAACCCTGAGAGAGGACACCTTTTTTTCAGGTTTCTTCCCTTTATTCTCGGGGTACTGCTGATTCAGCAGTGTGCCCACAGGGAGCCTCCGCCCGGTGGGCCAGTGGACCGAACCCCTCCGCAGGTGGTGAACCACCTTCCCCAATCCGGGGCCACGCATCTACCCCTGGACCAAGAGATCACCGTTACCTTCAGCAAGTCCATGGAAAAATTATCCGTGGCCGATGCTCTTTTTATCTCTCCCGCCCCCAAAGAGCCCCCCAGGATCAAGTGGAAAGGCAGAGAGATCAAGGTGATGCTGACAGAGGGACTTCAATTGGACAAGACGTACGTAATCACTTTAGGTGTTGGCTGTAAAGATTTGAGAAATAATCATATGGCGAGCTCATACTCCTTTGCCTTCTGCACGGGTGAAAGTATCGATCGCGGTTCTATCCTGGGTCGGGTGTACCAGGGTATTTCTCCTCGGATGGGTATTGATCTGTGGGCTTACCAGCTGACCGGTGATTTTCAGCCCGATCCCGCCATTCATGCTCCCGATTATATCACCCAGACGGATGAACAGGGCCGGTTTCAATTGGGCTATCTGGGACAGGGTCAGTATCGTCTTTTCGCCGTCGAGGATCTCAACGACAACAGGGAATTTGAGGTGGATGACGAACTTCTGGCCATTCCCAGTGGTGACGTGCTTCTGTCTGAAGACCGGCTCTCCCTTGAGATGCCGCTCCTGCGCCTGGCTTATCTGGATACCACCGGCCCCTCCTTGAAGGGTATCGAGGTTCCCCATAACAGCGAGGTGATCCTGCTTTTCGACGAACCGTTGGACAGCGCAATGGCCATCAGCCAGGCTTGCTATGGTATCATCTCGCCGGCAGAAAGATGCCCGGCTCTGGAGATAAGGGCCGTTGGTTTCACCCGCGGGTCCAGGGACCGGGTGACCCTGAGCACAGCGCTCCAGGAGGAGGGAAGGCAATATATGATTTCCCTGTCGGGACTGAGAGATCCCGCCGGAAACCGGCTGGTCCAGCCGGATGTGGAAGGGGAGTTTCTGGGCAGTGGTCTGCCCGACACTACGGGCCCCGAGCTGATCAGTTCCTGGCCCCCGGACTCAGCTCAAATTATCTCCCGGGATGCGATCATCTTCCTGGCCTTCAGCGAGGCTGTGGAGCCCATCTCGGCGGAGACATCCTTCGTCCTGTCCGACTCGGCGCACGGCGCCCTGGCAGGCCAGTTTCGCTGGTCTCACAGTGCCGCTATGGCCTTTGCACCCGACAACGGCCTGGAGAGTGAGCGGGGCTACAGTGTTTTTATCGACGCCGCTGGCGTGAGGGATTTGTCCGGAAACGATATGCGAGATACCGTTTTGGTCACCTGGTTTCAGACCGTGGAGGCCGAGAGACTGGGTTCCATCAGCGGAGAAATCCAGCGACCGGGAATTCCCGATTCGGTGATGGTCTTCATTCGGGCCCATGAGCCGGGTGAAATTAGCCGGGAGAACCTTGTGGTGACCGGGGAGGGAGAGTATAGCTTTGCTGATTTACTCCCCGGGCGTTACTTGCTCAGCGCATATCTGGACATGGACGGGAATAGCCGATTCAGCTTCGGATGTCCCATGCCCTTTGTTCCCGCCGAGCCCTTCTGGGTCGGTCAGGATACGGTGAAGGTTCGCTCTCGTTGGGAGACGGCCGGGGTGGACATCATGCTTGGTCGTTGAGAGATCTGATGCCTGGCGCTCATCGAGGAGCTCACGGAGGAAAAACTAATGGCCGGTTTTGACTATCGCCGGGAGAGTCTGTTCTGTGAAGATGTGGATCTGGCCTCGGTGGCAGCGGAGGTGGGCACACCCTGTTACGTCTATAGCGGTAACCTGATCAGGAAGGCTTATGAACAACTCCAAAAGGCCCTGGAGCCTTTGCCAGGAGGGCTTATCTGCTATGCGCTAAAGGCCAACGCCAGCTTGGCTCTCTGTAAGATCCTGATCTCTTTGGGCTGTGGGGCCGATGTGGTCTCCGGTGGTGAGCTGTATCGTGCCCTGAAGATCGGATTTCCTCCGCAGCGAATCGTCTTTGCCGGAGTGGGCAAAACCGAGCAGGAGATCCGCTTTGCCATCAACGCCAACATACGCCTGCTGAACATAGAGTCGGTGCCGGAGTTAGAGTTGGTGGACCGAACGGCCCAGAAATTGGGAACCAAGGCCAGAATTGCCCTGCGGGTCAACCCCGACGTAAAGACAGACACGCATCCCTATGTGGCCACCGGCAGCAGAGGAAGCAAGTTTGGCCTGGATCTGGCCGAAATCCTCCCGGCATACCAGCATGCCGTCTCTTTGTCCGGGATCCAGGTGACCGGCCTGCACTTCCACCTGGGCTCGCAGATCACATCGACCGAACCTTACGTGGAGGCGCTGGCAAAGGTGGTGCCCCTGGTGCAGAAACTGCGCGGCCAGGGCATCCCGATTGACGAGCTGGACGTAGGTGGTGGGTTGGGTATCTCCTACGACGGGAAACAGGCACTTACCCCGGAGCAGTGGCTGGCGGCTATGAGGGATGGTATCCAGAAATCGGGCTGTAAGGTGATTATCGAGCCGGGACGTGTTCTGGTAGGATCTGCCGGCACCTTGCTGACCAAGGTTCTGTACCTGAAGAACGTGGGCGCCAAGAATTTCCTGGTGGTAGATGCGGGGATGAACGATCTATTGCGTCTCAGCCTTTATAGAGCCTCTCACCAGATTTGGCCCCTGCGCCGAAAGAAGGCCCCCAGTATACTCACCGATGTGGTGGGGCCCATCTGCGAGTCCGCGGATTTTCTGACCCAGGAATTGGAAATAGCCCGGCCCCGGCCGGGGGAGATGCTGGCGGTGATGCAGGCGGGAGCTTACGTTGTTTCTATGTCCTCGAATTACAACGGCCGTCCTCGCCCTGCCGAGGTGCTCGTTTTCGGAGATCGATATGCTGTGATCAAGAGGAGAGAGACCTTAGAGGAGATGATGGCCAATGAGCTGGTACCGGAGCTGGTGTTGGAGGTCTGTCGGGGTTCTGAGAGGGTTCGTCGAGAGGATTTGATCTGATCGTGGCTGGCCAGGGTTGATCGGAGCGGTTCTTTTTTGAAAAAATGATTGACTAGGAAGGACATTTGTATTAATTTGGATTCGACTTTGATATTCTATAAATACCGGAAGATGACTCCGCTGAGAAGAGGCTCATTGGGGATAGAGGAGGTTTGAATGCCGTTATTTGGCTTTTTGTCCAACGATATCGGCATCGATTTGGGCACCGCCAACACCTTGGTGTACGTGAGAGGCCGGGGTATTCTGGAAAACGAGCCTTCCGTTGTGGCCCTGGATCGGTCCACCCGTCGCGTTCTGGCCATAGGCAATGAGGCCAAACAGATGTTGGGCAGGACGCCCAGGGATATCCTGGCCATCCGTCCCATGAAGGATGGGGTGATCGCCGATTTTGAGGTCACCGAGGAGCTGCTCCGGGAATTTATCAGGCGGGTTCTCAAATATCGGTTTTTGGTTCGTCCCCGGGTGGTCATATGCGTGCCCTCGGGCATCACCGAGGTGGAGAAGAGGGCCGTGCGCGACTCAGCTGAGCACGCCGGAGCCCGGGAGGTTTTTCTCGTTGCCGAGCCCATGGCAGCGGCCATCGGGATTGGGTTGCCCGTGGAGGAGCCCTCGGGCAATATGGTCATCGACATAGGTGGCGGGACCTCGGAGATCGCGGTCATCGCCCTCTCCGGAATTGTGAACAACACTTCCATCCGCGTTGGTGGAGACAAGATGGATGCGGCCATAGTTCAGCACCTGAAGAAGAACTATAATCTTCTGGTGGGCGACCAGACGGCGGAGGTGATCAAGATCAAAATAGGCTCGGCCTATCCTCTTGATCAGGAGGAGGAGATGGAGGTGAAGGGCCGTGACTTGGTGGCCGGAATCCCCAGGACATTGAAGATCAGCTCGGTGGAGATTCGAGAGGCTCTCAACGAGGTCAACAATACCGTGGTCGAGGCCGTCAAGCAAGCTCTGGAGAGAACCCCTCCAGAGTTGGCCTCAGATATCCTGGATCGGGGAATCGTTATGACCGGCGGAGGCTCTCTGCTCAGGGGGCTGGACACTCGTCTTCGTCAGGAGATTAACCTGCCGGTCAATATTGTGGACGACCCCCTGACCTGTGTGGTCAAGGGAGCTGGAAAGATGCTGGAGAATTTGGGCAGATATTCCAAGATGTTGATGAAAAGCAGCAGGGATTGAGCCTTTCTGCATTGAGGGCCACTGGGGTAGTTTGCCTTCGCGGTGACTACCTTTTTATATGGGTTTTCACAGATTCACTGGAGTGAGTCCATGAACCGCGCTGAGGCGATGGATCTGGTTAGATCCCGGGTGAAGAACAAGAATCTGGTCAAGCATATGCTGGCTACCGAGGCGGTGATGCGCAGGCTGGCCGTGCACTTTGGCGAGGACAAGGAGCTCTGGGGGTTGGCGGGCCTGCTGCATGATTTGGACTACGACCAAACGGTGGATGATTTTCCCCGTCATGGTCTGGTGACCGCTGAGATTTTGGAAGACCTGGGTGTCGACGGCCGGATCATCGATGCCATCAAGGCACACCCCGGCCATCAGGAGGCCAGGACCAATCTGGATAAGGCTCTATACGCCGTCGACCCCCTAACTGGCTTGATCGTGGCCGCCACACTGATGCATCCCAGCAAAAAGCTGCAAGAGGTGGATGTCCAATTTGTCCTCAATCGCTTCAAGGAAAAGAGGTTCGCCGCCGGGGCCGACAGGGAGCAGATCAAATCCTGCCAGAGATTGGGACTGAGTTTAGACTCCTTCGTCCAGATGACTCTGCAGGCCATGCAGTCCATCGACCGGGATTTAGGACTGTAGCTGGTGGAAGAGAGTCCTGTATGCGGACTTTGTTGAGGGGAATGATCTGCGGGCTCCTTCTGGGCATCCTGGTGGTTTCTGCGGGAGAAGGTCTGTCCCACAGCGATCACCTGGCAACGCCTTTGGGCCGGGAGAGCTGCTGGCGAAGAACGATCTCATCTGCTCCTGGCCAGGATAGCTGGCGGAGTCGGGATAAGAGGCTTCATCTGGTGGTCAGCGCCGGTATGGTGGGGGTTGGTTTTCATCTTCTGCACGATCGATGGCACTGCGCTGCCGATGAGTCGCGGATATTGGTGGTGAGCCTGACCGGCCTGGCAGGTGTGATCAAGGAGTTGACCGACGGAAGAAAGACGCCATCCACTCGCAGTTATAAAGATTTGCTGGCCGATGGGTTGGGTATTTTGGTGGGGGTGTTCTTGTTCACGAAGTGAACCCGCTGATGGATGGGTAAGCCCTTTGTCATGATGGTGCGCCGGTATGGGGAATATGGAAAGTCAGCCCGGGAATCGCCTGGAGGTCTTCTCCTGGGTTTTTTACGACTTTGCTAACACCATTTTCTCCATGAATGTGGTGACCATGTATTTCTCCCTGTGGATGACGGTGGATAATGGCAGGGAGGATATCTGGGTCAGCGGGGCCAATTCCCTTTCCATGTTGATGGTAGCTTTCTCCATGCCCCTGCTGGGGGCAATTTCGGATCAGATAAGGCGGCGCATGCCCTTTCTCATCGGCCTGACCACGATCTGTGCGCTGTTCACGATACTCCTGGGCGTCGTGGGACAAAGTGGACTTGCTTTTCAAACCAGAGTTCTCTGGGCCGCTCTTTTCTTCGTAATAGCGAACTACGCTTACCAGGGAGCATTGGTCTTTTACAATGCCCTGCTTCCGCAGGTTAGCACGCCGCGGACAATGGGGAAGATCTCCGGCTATGGTGTGGCCCTGGGCTATGTAGGAGCAATCGTCGGCCTGATTCTGGTGATGCCCTTCAACGAGGGAAGCATCTTTGGTATTCGGATTCCCTTTATCCATGGTGGGGGGCGAGGCGCAACCTTTGTGCCGACAGGTCTGCTTTTTCTGCTTTTTTCCATACCCACGTTCCTGTTTGTCCGCGATCGGGTGCAGGGAGAACGTGGGAAGTTAAAAGTGAGGTGGGGAGAGGGCTTGCGGAGGGTCTGGGAGGGGTTGGCGAACACCGCTAAATATCCTGGAGTGGTCCGTTTTCTGGTAGCCAAGTTCTTCTACGAGAACGCCATCAGTGCTGTGGTTATCTTCATGGCCGTGTATGCTGTGAAGGTGATGGGTTTCAGCGACGCGGTGCTGTTGCCTTTCTTTATCGTTTCCACCATTTCGGCCACCTTCGGTTCCCTGATCTGCGGCCGGGCCGTAGACCGATGGGGCCCCAAGCGTACTTTACAGGGGGTGCTGTTGGGTTGGATCCTGTCTCTTGGTTTGGTTCTGGCCAGCGGCAATAATTGGGTCTTCTGGGGCGCTGGTTCACTCATCGGGATCTTCTTGGGCTCCACCTGGACGGCGGCTCGTCCTCTGCTGGTGACTTTGGTGCCTGGTGAGATGCTGGGTGAGTTTTTCGGGCTTTATTCCTTCTCCGGCAAAGCGGCAGCCGTTTGTGGTCCCCTGGTTTGGGGCATGGTTGTCTTTTGCTTTCGAGACCTAGAAATCGTGAAGTACAAATTGGCAGTGGGTTCTATGTTAGCTCTAATCTGCGTTGGTCTGGCCGTTCTATGGGGTGTTCCGGAAGTGTGCAGGAGAAAAGCGACCTTGTCATAGGTCGTGGTGGCCGGGAGCAGGAACGAAGATTCCAGTACAAGGAGTTTCTAATGTTCAGAGCAACTACTATTATCGGGGTTCGGCATAAGGGCCGCGTGGCCCTTGGTGGAGATGGACAGGTTACGTTCAACGACACGGTGATGAAGCACAGCGCCAACAAGCTCAGAAGATTGTACAACGACACGATTCTGGCTGGTTTCGCCGGCACAGCCGCCGATGCTATCACTCTGTTCGAGCGGTTCGAGGAGAAGCTGGAGGAATTCTCCGGCAATTTGCCCAGAGCGGCCGTCCAATTGGCTAAGGACTGGCGCACCGACAAATACCTGCGCAGACTGGAGGCTCTTCTGGCCGTGATGGACCGCAAACATGGCTTGATTCTCTCTGGAACCGGCGAGGTCATCGAGCCAGACGACGGGATTGTGACCATTGGCTCCGGGGGAACGTATGCTCTGGCCGCGGCCCGGGCCTTACTGAAGCATTCTGATCTGGATGCCAAGTCTGTGGTGAGAGAATCGATGAAAATTGCTGCCTCCATCTGCGTTTACACCAATGAGAAGATCGTCGTCGAGGAGCTGTGAGGGGCGAAAGGGGAGGTTTTAATGGCTGAGTTAACTCCAAAGCAGATAGTGGCCGCGTTGGACAAGCACGTGGTCGGCCAGGATAAGGCCAAGAAGGCCGTGGCCATCGCTCTGCGAAATCGTTGGCGGCGCCAACAGGTTCAGGGCGCTCTTCGCGATGAGATCATGCCTAACAACATCATCATGATAGGACCCACCGGAGTCGGTAAAACAGAGATCGCTCGCCGATTAGCCTCTTTAGCCAATGCTCCCTTTATTAAGGTGGAGGCTTCCCGGTATACTGAGGTGGGGTATGTGGGGCGGGATGTGGAGTCCATGATCCGGGAGTTGACCGACCTCTCGGTGAACATGGTCAAGAAGGAGAAGACGGAGGCGATTCAAGCGAAAGCGGCCGAACTGGCCGAAGAGCGTTTGCTGGACTTGCTCTTACCCCTTCCTTCGGGCAAGAAGCGTCACCAGGGAGAAAATTGGGCGAAGGAGGAGGATCAGCGTCAGAGAACCCGGGAGAAATTGCGCCAGCGGTTGAGGGCCGGGGGTATGGAAAAGCGCCTGGTGGAGTTGGAGTTGAGCGAGGTGCGGTTTCCCGTCGTGGAGGTTTTCTCGCCCATGGGCATGGAAGAGCTGGGCATTAACTTCCAGGAGATGTTCGGCGGCCTGATGCCCAAACGGACCAAACGCCGAAAGGTAACGGTCGCTGAGGCGAGAAGGGTTCTGGTACAGCAGGAAGCCCAGAAGTTGGTGGACATGGAGGAGGTCCTTAAAGAGGCGAAACACAGGGTGGAGAACTCCGGGATCGTTTTTTTGGACGAGATCGACAAGATCGCCGGCCCGAGATCCAAAGTAGGACCCGATGTTTCCAGGGAGGGGGTGCAGAGGGACATCCTGCCTATCATTGAGGGAACCAGCGTGCCCACAAAGCACGGGATGATCAGAACTGATCACATTCTGTTCATAGCTGCCGGGGCCTTTCATGCCTCCAAGCCCTCCGATCTCATCCCCGAGCTCCAGGGGCGATTTCCCATCCGGGTGGAGCTGGACAGCCTGAGTACGGATGATTTTATCAGAATTCTCACCGAGCCGGAGAACGCTTTACTCAAACAGTACACGGCCCTTCTGGGAACCGAGGGGGTGAGGATCTCCTTCACCAAGGGAGCCGTCAGGGAGGTGGCGGCCATTGCCAGTCTGGTGAATTCCAGAAGCGAGAACATTGGAGCCCGCAGGCTTCATACCGTGATGACGACCCTTTTGGAGTCGGTTCTTTTTGATGTCCCCGACGCTCCCAAAACCCAGGTGAAGATCACAGCGGAGAAGGTCAAGAAGACCCTTCGGGAGATTGTGGAAGACGAGGACTTGAGCCGGTATATATTGTAATAGTGAATTCGCCATGTGGGTAGTGATAAAGCCGGGTGACCTTCTTCGAAGGTCGCATTGAGAATATTAAAAACCCTGGATGCTGGTGAAAGGCCGAGACTAGAGATTCGAGACTCGAGACTCGTTTGACGATTTGAGATTTGCGAAGGCATAAGAACTTCTAGGATCATAGATCTTCAATCGTCGATCGTAGATCGAAACAACAACGGGCTTCGACGGCGCCGAACGATACACGACACTAGATTATTTCCTGGTTGCAGGATGTTTCAAACGCACTCCGGCCATAGTATGTA
>CBDUWG010000016.1:0-12423 GCA_965370845.1 uncultured bacterium | reverse complement strand
GGCCTGGCGAAGATACTCCATCATCCGAATTTCGGGGTGGGAATCGGAACTATCATAGTTAATTCCTATCATTAATCTGGTGTTCTACCGCCAAGCTATGCGCACAATATGTTTTTACATGTCACCGCTGAGCTTGGTATTTTTGGCCTCTTCTTTTTCACAGCCCTCCTTTGGATCACCTGGAGAATGCTGCGGAGAGTTCAAAGAACCTCCTCGCGAGAGACACAGCCGTTCTTTTTTTTCATCTCTCATGGCATTGAGATATCGCTCATTGGCTTCTGTGTGGCTGCCTTTTTCCTTTCTCAGCAATTTAACAAGATGCTATGGATCTTAATTGCTCTGTCTGTTTGTGTCCAAAGGCTTTATGAGATGTCAAAGGATTTAAAAGAACCTGTGGATGAAACAGATCGAACCTGATGGGCGTGGATGTCAACGGGTATGGGTAGGTGCCGCGGTTGAGGAGTCATGGAGTGAAGATTTGCCTTTTATGCGATGCTCAAAGCATCCATTTCCAAAGATGGGCCACATATCTTAAGGAGCGCGGGCACATTGTGAAGATCTTTTCACAAAGATATAACCTGCTGCAAGGTATAGAAGTTTCACCAGTGGGTGTTCCCCGAGCTCCCATCCCGATGTTTCAAGCGATAAAGAAGATATTAAAGGCCCTCTATAGAATCAAGAGAGCAATGAACATTCGGAGGCAGCTCAGGCACTTCAGACCGCATCTGATACACGCGCATTTTTTGACAGACGCTGGTTGGACAGCTGCTTGGACAGGTTATCATCCCTTCGTCTTAACGGCCCATGGCTCTGATGTTCTCATTCATCCGAACTCCTCTCGTATCGATAGGCTTGCAGCACGCTATTGTTTGCGCAAAGCAGATGTGGTGACGACGGTCGCCAACCATATGAAAAAACCGCTTCTCGTTTTGGGCTGTTCACCGTCAAAACTGATCCGGCTCCCCAACTTCGTCGACATCGAAGTATTTAATATCAAGCGTCGAAAACGGAAGAGCTACGAGCGTAAGCTCAATCAGTCGAGCATTTTAAGCGTTCGCGACCTAAAGCCCATTTATCATGTCGACGTTCTTATCAAGGCCATACCGGCGGTGGTGCGAGAAATCCACGATGCGAAATTCTATATCATCGGGGAGGGTAGTGAAAAGAAAACGCTTGTGGAGCTGGCAGAAGAACTTCAAGTCTTACCTTATGTCCAATTCATGGCACATCAGTCTCACCAGCGATTATCAGAGATCTTTCAACAAACCGATATCTATGTATCAACTTCTTGGTCCGACGGCCTTTGCGTGTCCCTTCTTGAAGCCATGGCCAGTGGTCTTTATCCCATCGTGACGGACATTCCCGGGAGCAGAGAGCTTATTGAAGATGGAACAAACGGCTCTCTCGTTCCCACGGGGGATGAAAAAGCCCTCAGTGCGAAGATCATCGAAGTCATCAGGAGTCCTCAGACAATTCCTTCGATCATCCGAAGTAACTTTGAGCTCATTCAGTCTAAATATGAGCAAGATTATGTGATGTCAAAGGTAGAGGACCTCTATAGGAAAATAGTCGAGCGAAAGGATGACGACGAGCCCCTTTCGGAAAAGGATTGTAGATCATCAAGCGCGTCCTAATCATCGCCTATTCATTCCCACCCGCGGGAGGAGGTGGCGTCCAGCGAACGTCGAAGTTTGCGAAATATCTGCCCTCCTTCGGCTGGAAGCCCTATGTACTGACTGTCAAGGGTGAATCCTTCTCAGTAATGGATCGCAGTCTACTGGAAGAATTGCCCGAGGACATTGAGGTTTACAGAACAAGGAGCCTGGTAACGAAAAAGAAGACCGATTCGTTTCGGCAGAAGACATTACGTCAACGCGAGAGATCATCATCGGGGAGAGGAGCTATTGGAGCACAAGCGCTCAGACTCCTCTGGGCTATCCGCAACCTCGTTCTCGTTCCCGATGCCCAACTTCTCTGGGTACCTTTCAGCTTGGTCGCTGCGCTCAGGATCATTCGCAATCGCCAGATCGAAGCCATTTTTACTACAGGGGGTCCCTTTTCGACATTTCTCACCGGGTGGGTGCTCAAAAAGGTAACTCGTAAGCCTTGGATTGTTGATTTTCGGGACGCCTGGGTGCAATTGTCTTTTCGAAAGTGGGAGAGCCACTTCCGGAATCGGCTAGAGTTTTTTATGGAACGTCAGGTGTTAAGAAGCGCAGATAAGGTAATTGCCGTGTCGAAACCGATGATCGATTACTTTGAGGAAGCCCACCCAGATGTTCCTCTGTCGAAATATGGAGTAATACCAAACGGATTTGACCCGATGGATTTCCAAGGCATTTCATCGATTTCATTTTCGAAGTTCACCATTTGTTATACGGGGCAGATACGTTTTGACATGTACTCGCCTGAAAATATGTTCCAGGCCCTGCAACAGCTTTTTGATCAATTTGGTCAGATGAAAAGCGATATTCAAATTATTTTTGTGGGCACTTTCGCCCAAGAATGCAGGCTACTGATCTCAAAATTTGGATTGGAGCAAGTCGTTAAGATATTGGGCTATTTGCCCCACCGAGAGGCTATCCGTTATCAGAAAAGCGCTGACCTTTTATTATTGCTTCTCAGCCCGAGCTCTGGGGGAGAAGAGATAGTCACTGGAAAGCTCTTTGAATATTTGTACCATGGAATACCCATCTTAGCCCTTGTTTCTGAAAAGAGCCAGGCGGCAAAGTTAATTCGTCAAGCGAAGGCTGGAATTGTAGTTCCTCCGGGTGATGTCGAAAGGATCAAAAAGACAATATTTGATCTTTACTCGCGCCAGAGAGATGGTGGTTTGTCAGCGAACGTAAATGATCAGAGTGTGTTGCAGCAATACAACAGGGTTGAGCTGACGCGAAAGTTGGCAGAGCAGTTCAATAGCATCCTGTAACTTTTCAGCCTGAAGCGATAATTTACGAGAGGATGATCCTGTGACACGCATCGGCGGGAGCGGGCCTTGCTAAAGCTCATTTTCATGCTCGGCTTTCTATTTCTCGGCCATGTGCAGGGAGCACAAGGACAACGCCTTATTCCAAACGGCAGTTTCGAGCAGCGAGCATGGCTGAAAGATGTACCCAGGGGCTGGAAGACATGGGTACGAGAGGGCCATGCCAACGAGGTTGACTTCTGTCTCGATTCAGGCGTTTCATATGACGGTGAGCGTTCGGTGCGAATTGTCAATCAGGGTTATGGAGATTGTTGTTACTGTTTGATTAAGAATATAGCTGTAGAGCCGCGATGTAGATGTCTCTACAGAGTTCAGGCATATATTAAATGTGACGACGTAGAGGGAGCAGCTTCTGTAAAAGCTTTTACTGTGAACACAAAAGGGGAGAAGAACTGGCAAGCAGGGCTTGTGAAAAGCGCTGGGAGCCACGATTGGAGACGCGTCTCAGCCGAGTTTGCGCTGACACCAGATATCGTTGAATTGGGCATACAACTGGAGCTCATAGGCCCGGGAACTGCCTGGTTTGACATGATAAGTCTTGATAAAACGGAAATGGATTCCTTGGGGACTCTAACTCACGGAGGAAAGAGTTTTATAGAAATACCCTATATGGAAAGCAAAGAGTTACCAAGTTTAGCAAAGCATCAAGAAATTAGAGGATATGTTGTCTTCGTTTCTCAGGATCCTGATGGCGTTTTTCCCAATACTGTACCGCAAGAACGAGAGATCAAATCGACAATTGAGATATTCGCCGCCCAGAATGAGTACGAGCCAGCACCATTTAGCGTATACGCTTTACGAGATCTCAAAAACGTGAGAGTCTTTGTAACTGATCTGATTGATATCAGGGGAAATAGAATTGGGAAAGATGCCATAGATATTCGGGTGGTTCGATACTGGCCCCAGAGAGTATCATGGAATAGCACCAACTATCGCATCATCCCCGAGTTGTTGGAGCATAAAGAAGCTAAAGACATCGCTCGAGACAATACCCAACAATTTTGGCTGACAGTAAAAGTCCCCTTAGAAGCAGTTCCTGGAAGGTACACATCAAAGGTGAGCATTACCCCAGACAACGCAGATCCATTGCAGATTTCATTGAATGTCAATGTATGGCCCTTTGAGTTGAAAACTCCGCCAAATAAAATATGGGGTATCTACTCAGATAGTCGCAGGTGGGCAAGCCGTAGTTTGTCGCAAATAGAAGCCGAACTTAGAGACATGAGAGAACACGGAATAAATACTATCCTTTTCCGACCCATTTCTATAGAGCAATGTACTATGGAAAAGGACGAAATTCATGTTGACCTTTCCCAAGCAAATGCCTATGTTGAGTTTTTTAAAAGGGTCGGATTTGAGGGCCCCATCGTATTAAGCCTTCAGGATTTGGATGTCATCGTGTCAAAGACCATTGGCCAAGAGAAAATTCTCTATGATGATCAATTTGCTAAGGCATATCACAAAGTTATCAAAGTGCTTGCTGAATCGGCCGAGGATCACGAGTGGCCTGAGATGCTCTTTCACGTGGTCGATGAGCCTGCAAACAGCGAGGAGAAAAGGCGTAAGGCGATCAGGCTATATAAGGTTTTAAAAGAAGCAGGCTGCAGGACTTTCACCACCGCAGATGTTGCTTTTTGCAATGGCATTTTAGACCCCTGGCTTGATGTTAGATGCTATAGCCTCTACTATGTGGGAAAGACAGAAAGTCAGTGTTCTGAGAGAATAAAAGAGACAGAGATGTCCAATGACACTTTTTGGTGGTACGGGAGTGGCTGCTATTCTGGACAAGAAGGTAATATGGCAGTTAATAGATACTTAGTAGGGGTTCTTTTCTGGAAAACCGGGGCTAGTGGTCAATGGAGTTGGACGTTTCAGCGGCCGAGGGGCGATCCTTATAATGACTTCGATAGTGAGGAAAAGGACGCTTGTATCACATACCCAACATTAGATGGTAGAGGCTTCATACCGACCCTGCAATGGGAAGGGATACGAGAAGGGATAGATGATGCGCGGTACATTTACACCTTGGAAACTCATATAAAAAAAGGTTTGCAGTCTTCCGACGAATCTATCAAAGCAAAAGCGAGAGATATCAAGTTGGAATTGGATGAAATGCTAGACGATGTTCCATGGTTCTATGAATCTGAGTTTAAAAACGTTGAAGCCACCAGATTCAGAAAGAGAGTGGCTCAGAAAATAGTAGAGTTAACAATTTAGTCGAATCCAAATAGAAATAAGACGGGACAGAACATATGCGCATTTTAATTGATGCTCATCTTTCCGAGGAGAAAACTGACGGAATAGGAAGATACCTAAATGAATTATTATGTGCTTTGCTGAAGATTGATCAACGAAATGAGTATATTCTTTTAACCCATGATGGAATCAGTTCTATACATAAGCTGAGAACTTTGGAAGCTCCTAATCTGGTGACAATCCCTGTGGGACTACGCGGTCTTGATTGGAGAGAGCACTTTGTGATCCCTAGAATTATTAGACAGGTTAATCCCGATGTATATCATCACCCCCATTTTAATTTGCCATGGTTTCACGATGTTCCAACTGTCATCACTATTCATGGGCTTAAATACATAAAACACCCTGAATTTTTTAAAGCTCAAAGCGGTTTCAAACGAGTTGGTTTCAAACGAGCTTATATGAAAACAATGATGGGTCGCTCTATTAAAAAGGCCCAAAAAGTGATTGCCGTATCAAAAAGTGTAAGAGATGATCTCATCTCGATTTTCGATGCTCCTCTCGATAAGATTTCAATTGTATACCTTGGAGTTGCTTTAAAACAGCAAAAGTTTGTTGCCAAAGCAGATGTATTGAGATTTTATAAGAAATACGGAATTAAAGGTAAATTCATTCTTTTCGTAGGTGCAAAACTTCCACATAAAAATCTCATCCGCCTCATCGAAGCTTTCAATATTTTTAGAAAAAAAAGAGAGGGTATGTACCAACTTGTCATAGCGGGGCGATCTTACTCCAACTATATAAAACCTTTTGATAAGGTGAAAGAGCTTGCCTTAGCGGAAAAGGTAGTTTTTACAGAACATCTTTTAAATGATGAGCTAGAGCTAATGTATCAAACTGCCGAATTACTTGTATTTCCATCTCTTTATGAAGGTTTTGGGCTGCCCGCACTCGAGGCGATGATGAACGGCACGCCGGTTATTGCTGCCGGTTGTGCATCTCTCCCAGAAATTGTTGGTGACGCTGGAATACTGGTGGATCCTTTGAACACACGTGACATTGCAGCAGCTATAGAGCAGGTTGTTACCAACCCCAAAATTTCTGAAAAGCTTTGTAAAATGGGTATTGAAAGGGTCAAGAACTTTACATGGGAAAAAACAGCTAGACAAACTCTTGATGTCTACAACGAGGTTTATAGGAAATTTCTGTGAATCGTGTAATTGACAGGAGTCGTTTTTTGCGCAAGATAAAGGTATTGCACATGATTACCGAGTTGCCCGTGGGTGGGGCTCAGGATAACACCCTTCTTACCGTGGAACATTTGGATAAAAGTGAATATGACATCACACTGTTGAGTTCCCCTGTAGGATCCTGGGTAGAACGTGCCCAGAACATCCCCGATGTTCGCGTCACGTTGATCAGCAGACTTCAGAGGAAGATACATTTGTCCAGCGATCTTGTGGCAGCGTGGAAGATATATAAGCACATTCGACGCGAACGGTACGATATCGTCCACACACACAGCTCGAAGCCTGGAGTCCTGGGGAGGGTAGCGGCTCGATTGGCGAGCGTACCCATAGTGGTTCATACAATTCATGGATTTCCATTTAACGATTATATGAACGAGTATACGAGGAAGTTTTACATCTTTTTAGAAAAAATTGCCGCTAAATGTACAGACAAATTAATCACCGTCTCTAATTTGAACAAAAAGAAAGCCATAGATTTAAAATTGGCCAAGCCTGATAGATTTGTAAATATCTACAGCGGCATAGACTTAAATCATTTTCATGTTGAAGTAAACACTTCACATAAGAGAATGGAACTTTCTTTGCCGCAAGATCATTTTTTGGTCGGCATGGTGGGAAGACTTTCCCCGCAGAAAGCACCGCAGTTTTTTATTCAGGCAGCTGCTGATGTAGCCCAGGACAACCCAAATGTCACATTTCTACTAGTTGGCGATGGTGAGCTCCGGGATGGCTTAGAGAAGCTGACAGATGAACTTGGCCTTAAAAAAAGAATACGGTTTTTGGGAGTAAGAGACGACATACCTGAGATTCTGGGCATTCTGGATGTTTTTGTCCTTTCATCTTTGTGGGAGGGTTTGGGACGCGCCCTTACAGAGGCTATGGCTATGGCGAGACCTATTGTGGCAACATCTGTAGAAGGGGTACCAGAGCTTGTAGATGACCACAAGACTGGGATATTGGTGCCGCCTAAGGATCCTAAAGCATTAGCCGCGGGGATCAAAAAAGTACTTCGTGATCGATCCTTGGCGATACAATTGGGTCAAAATGCCCAGAAGAGAGTTTTAAAGGATTTTGGCGTGGATACGATGATAGCAGAAATAGATGATCTGTACAAGCACTTGATCTCACAGAAGATGGGAAACGAATGGGTATTTCGTAATCTGAAAAAGAAGCGCCGCAGTCTCTGATCAATCACTTGTCAATCAATGTATGAAAAAAATGTTTAAGATCTTTTGTTGAAAGTTGCCTTTTACAGAAATCACTTTTCATCCCATGCATAAATTCCGCGAAAGAGTTTTTCTCATATTAGCTGATATCCTGGCCCTGAACCTGGGTCTTTTCCTGATGTACTGGTTCAGGTTTCGCTCCGGGGTGACGCCGGCGGTGGCCGATTTGTCGCCGGTCAGTTATCTGGTTCCGGCCCTGTGGATTACTATCTACTGGCTGATTATCTTCGCCTTTAACGGGTTGTACAAAACCTCCTGGGATATCTCTCGGATCGACGAAGCTCTCTCCCTGTTCAAGGCCATCACCCTGGGCATCCTCGTCATGGCGGTGGCCACCCTGGACCTCTCGGATCCGTTTCCCATCTCTCGTCTGGTCGTTTTCGGCTACTGGCTGACCCTGCTCGTTCTTCTGAACATCTTGCGGCTCAGCGTGAGGGGTGTGGAGAAACATTTCCAGAGCCGCGGCTATGGGCGAAGGCGGGCGGTCATCGTCGGGGCTGCTGAGCGGGGGGAAGTGCTTTTACGGGAGCTCTATGAGTACCGCGCTCTGGGATACGACATCTTGGGTTTTGTGGACGATGATCCGGCAAAGGCCGACAAAGAGATATTGGGCAAAAGGGTGCTGTGTTCAACGACGGACCTGCCCAGCCTGATACGAGATCAGAGCATAGAGGAGGTGCTCATCGCCATCTCGAGTACCTCTCACCAGGCCATTTTGCGCATTATGAGCCTCTGCGTGGGCAGCAAGGTGGTTTTCAGAATCGTTCCCGATCTCTATGACATCGTCAGCGGACATAAAACCAGCCAGGTTTATGGATTTCCTCTGATACGGCTCTTCCCGGAGCCCATGGACGTGGGGCAGAGGTTTCTGAAGCGATTCTTCGACATCGTCTTCTCCCTGACCGTTCTGATGATTTTTTCGCCTCTGTGGGTTTTAATAGCCGTGGTTATAAGGCTGAATAGCAGAGGGCCGGTTTTATTCCGGCAGCAGAGGATCGGCAAGGCTGCCAAGCAATTTATTCTTTACAAGTATCGCTCCATGATTGAGGATGCCGAAAAGGAGACGGGACCCGTGTGGGCTCAGAAGGGTGATCGCCGGGTGACCGGAGTGGGGCGAGTGCTACGCCGGGCCAGGCTTGACGAGATCCCCCAGTTGATCAACGTCCTCAAGGGCGAGATGAGCCTGGTGGGACCCCGTCCCGAGAGGCCGTATTTTGTGAGTAAGCTGATGCAGGAGATACCTCTGTATTCCCGTCGGCTGAACGTAAAACCAGGGCTCACCGGCTGGGCTCAGACGAGGCACAATTATGATGTCTCCATCGATGATGTTCGGGAGAAAGTGAAGTATGACCTGTACTACATCGAGAACATGTCCCTGAGCCTGGACCTGAAGATCATGGCGCGAACTATTCTGGTGACTCTCACCGGCTCCGGGGCACACTGAGCAGTGAGGATGTGTCCAAAAATTTTGTAATAAAAGGGGTATAACTCGCTAAAGGGGGTGAGGCAAACTATCGCTTAACCGGAAGTATCTGCGAGAAAGAGCAAAGATGAAAGGTGGGGAAACATCTATTTTAAGGAGGTTAAACCATGAGAACGATCCTGGCGTTTTTTGTATTGGCTCTCTCCCTGATGCTGATCTGGGGTTGTGAGGAGACGATCACGGAGATCCTGACGGTGGAAAAGTCCGAGCTTAACCCGCCCCTGGGGTTGCGAACCATCACCGGGGACGGCCAGGTGACCCTGCGCTGGTATGCCAGCAACTACGAGGAGAACTTCGGCGGTTACCTGATCTATCAGGCCACGGGCTACTACCACCAGGTGGCTCCGGAGGAACTGCCCACCGCTTTTGTGGCCGTTGAGACTCTGGAGGTTTTTGGAGGCTCACCGCCCACGGTGCATACGATATTGGGCCTCACCAACGGGACCACCTACAGCTTTGCGCTGACGAGTGTCGACGACAACCTCACCAAGGAAAGCTACCCCAGCAATATCGTGGCCGACACCCCGCGGCCCTACGGCACAGCAAAGATCTATCAGCAGGAGGCCGACAGCCTATCCGGTTTTGATTTCAGCGCAGAGATCACCGTTCCATATGATGATGCCGATTGCGACATTTTCCTGGATGTCTACACCATCGGCGATAATCTTCACTTCTCCTTGACCAGCCCCGACCAGGCTAATTCTTCTCTGCGGACCACCGTGATCCAGGACATGGGATATACCGACAGCTTCAACGACATCGACATCTCCCCTATAACAGGCTGGGATCCCGATTACAGCGTGGATGTCCTGAATATGAAAGATCACACCTTTGCCCTGAAAACGGAGGATAATAACTACATTAAACTGAGGATCTTGGACACTGGCGGCACCCATCCGCAGCAGTGGGTCCAGTTCGAGTACGGTTATCAGACCGTCCCCGGCGATCCCAATTTCAAGCTCATGCCCTGATGGAATAGGTCTCATGAGTTATGAGCCCTTGGGAGGGCCGGTCCTCCGCGGGCCGGCCCTTTTTGGTGTGTGGTCCGCCGACTTCGCTTGACATTTGAGGACTTCTTTGGTATTTTATATTGTTAGGCATTTTATCATGTCAAGCGGAAAAGATGGAAGGAATATCCATGTTGGATTTGAAATTCGTTCGTCAGAATGCCGACCTGGTCAGAGAGGCCATCGCAAACAAGGGAGAGAAGGTTGATCTGAACCGGTTTCTGAGTCTGGATCAGGAATACCGGGATCTGCTGGTGCGCGGAGATCGCCTGAAGCATGAGCGCAATGTGGTCTCCAAACAGATCGGGGCTTTGCCGGGCAAGGACCAGGGTGCCGGGGAGCAGATGGCCAAAATGAGGGAGGTTTCCCGGCAGATCAAGGATCTGGACGCGCGAGGCAAGGTTCTGGAAGACGAAATTCAGCAGATTGCCATGGCCATACCCAATATACCCCACCCGTCGGTGCCCATTGGCCGGGACGATGGGGATAACGTGGAGATCAAACGTTGGGGAGAGCTGCCCCGGTTTGATTTTCAACCGCTGCCCCACTGGGAAATCGGCGAGCGACTGGACATATTGGATCTGAAAGCCTCTTCTAAGATCAGCGGTTCGGGTTTCATCCTGTTCAAGGGACTGGGCGCCTTGCTGGAGAGGGCATTGATTTCTTTCATGCTCGACCTGCACACCAGGGAACACGGCTACCGGGAAGTGGCGCCGCCTTTCTTGGCCAACCGGAAGTCCATGGAAGGCACCGGCCAGATTCCTAAACTTAGCGAAGACATGTACCTCTGTGAACAGGATGATCTTTTTTTGATTCCCACGGCTGAGGTGCCCCTGACCAATATCCATCGGGAGGAGATCCTCCGAGGTGATGATCTTCCCCGGAATTATGTGGCGTATACTGCCTGTTTTCGCCGTGAGGCTGGATCTTACGGGAAGGATACCAGGGGAATCACCAGGGTTCACCAGTTCGACAAGGTGGAGCTGGTCAAGCTCGTTCGGCCAGAACGATCCTATGACGAACTGGAAAACCTCCTGGGTCATGCCGAAAAAGTCCTGCAACTACTGAATTTGCCCTATCGAGTAAGGGTTCTTTGCACCGGCGATCTCAGCTTTGCCGCGGCCAAGTGTTATGATATCGAGGTCTGGGCCGCCGGACAGGATAAGTTTCTGGAGGTCTCCTCTTGCAGCAACTTCGGAGATTTTCAGGCACGCCGCAGCGGCATCCGTTTTCGGGAAACTCCCGGAGCCAGGTCCGAATACGTACATACTCTTAACGGATCAGGGGTGGCCCTGCCCAGGACGGTCATCGCCATCCTGGAAAACGGCCAGACCGCATCAGGAGATGTGCTCATTCCTGAGATCCTGCGTCCATATATGCGAGATTTGAAAAGGATCGAGTGAGATGATGGCCTTCAGGGAAAAAGGGAGCCGCCCTTATCGAGCCTATAGGTTTTCCTGGTTTTTTAGGGGATTTCTGTTTTTGGGCGGCATGGCTCTCATTTTTCTTTTTCTTCTGTACACTCAGAGCTTGATGGCCAAGCTCAAGGAGAATGCCACCAGCGTTTCCAATGCCTATGCCAAGCTTCTGGCCGTGGCCACCTATTCAAGCACAGCGGGTCCAGAGCTCAACGTGATCTTCGAGGAGGTAATTCGCAAAACGGACTTCCCCATCATCCTGACAGATACCGATGGAATTCCGCAGGTGTGGAAGCAGGTACCTGTCCCCTGGGATGATGAAACCCCCCAGGCAAGAGCCAGGCTGCTGCGGCTGGCCCAGAAGCTTGACCGGCAAAACGACCCCATTCCCCTGCAGGCCGGGTCCGAGGATCAGATTATCGGGTACCTGCACTATGGAGAGTCCCAGCTGATCAAGCGGTTAGGGTGGTTGCCCTATGTAGAGGTGGTGGTGGCCATTTGTTTTGTGCTTATCGGGGTCTATGGTTTTCAGAACATCAAAAGAAGTGAGCAGCGTTACATCTGGGTGGGTATGGCCAAGGAGACAGCCCATCAGTTTGGTACTCCGCTGTCATCGCTTATGGGCTGGCTGGAGTTGATGAAGGACCAGGTGGACAGGAACCACCAGAAAATGGATCCTGAAGATTACGAGAAATTCGACTCCATGGTGATTGAGATGAAGGGTGAGGTGGGTCGTTTGAGCAAGATTGCCTCCCGTTTTGGTAAGATTGGATCTACACCGGAGCTGGAAAGGACAGATATTGTTCCTGTTCTCAGCAGCACTTTGGCCTACATTCGCCGACGCCTTCCCCGGGTGG
>CBDUWG010000015.1:0-12521 GCA_965370845.1 uncultured bacterium | reverse complement strand
GGCCGATCAGTTTCGGATCGTTGCCCAGCGCCGGGGCTTCCGGGAACTCCTCTCCATGGTGCCGGAGAGCTCGGTACCTGTCTTGCTGGCGGCGGGATTCCGGTTGGAGGAGCCGACCTCGGTGGTAGTTTATGAGCTAAGCGGAGAGGGACTGCAGAGGATCCTGCAGGCGGGAGAGATCTGACCCTTTCGAGAGACGGGAGATGAGAGAGCGGACCCTGTGGACTCGCCCATATTTTGGTGTCCTCCTGGGAGTTGTGGCCGTTTCCTTTGCGGCCATCTTTATCCGGCTGTGCCAGGCTCCCCCGCTGGCCGTGGCCTTCTACCGGATGGCGTTGGCCGCCGTGGTGCTTCTACCCATGATGGTTCGCCGGGGATGGTCGCAGCTGGCCGGTTTGAGAAAAGCAGCTCTGGCTCGCGCCCTGCTGGCTGGTCTCTTTTTGGGAATTCACATGGGCGTCTGGGTGAGCTCCCTCTATTTCACCTCTGTGGCCAGCTCCGTCATTCTGGTATCCACACAATCGATATTCGCCATACTGCTCTCCCACCTGGCCATTAAGGAGCGGGCCTCTGGGGGCGTTCTGCTGGCCGTGCTCGTTGCCCTGGCCGGGAGCGTGCTTATCGGGGGCAGCGACATGAGCCTGGGGCGGGAGACCTTGGTGGGAGATGGGCTTGCCCTGGCCGGTGCTCTCATGGCCGCATTGTACATGGTCACCGGCCGGAGGGTGCGCCAGGAGCTCCCTCTGCTGCCCTATGTGTTTCTAGTCTATAGCACCGCCGCCGTTCTGCTGGGCATCTGCTGTCTGGTCTTTCGGGTGCAGATGACCGGTTACCCCGGGCAGACCTACCTGTGGCTGGTCCTTTTAGCCCTGGTCCCTACTCTCGTGGGCCATACCCTGTTCAACTGGACCCTGAAATACCTGCCAGCCTATGTCATCGGTGTAAGCCTGCTGGGGGAGCCCATCGGGTCCACGATGCTGGCTTATTTTGTCTTTAGGGAGATCCCTGCAACGTTCACGTTTGTGGGTGGGGCCATGGTGCTGGGAGGTCTCTATATGCTGGTCCGGAAAGAGGAGGCGGTGAAGAGGGTGGTGGGGTAGGGAGCAGTGTGCGTCTATGGTGTTGTTGTTAAGCTAATGCCGAGCTCGTGGCATGGCTTAAGTTGGGTCCATTAGTTGCTGTTCGCAGCGCACATGACATTTCAGCGGAAGCCATGTACGCTTGGCAAGCTCGGATAGTAGCCTTTTAAGAAGAATCCACAATTCAATCAAAATCCATTCAAGATCAAAAGCTGTATTTCACCTTTGAATACACCATATCGTTGTCATTGTATTGGCCGAAACTGCCTTCACTTCCAACAAAGATATTGGCGCCGGCCAGTATCTTGAATCCATCTGCCAGGTCGTATGTGATTTTCGGACGCATCAGGGCATCCTGATTGCTTAGACCAAGATAGGAGAATAACTCCACACGCAACGTTTCACGCAAAAAATCTTTGCTCGCCAGGAAGGTCATGGTGTTCTCAAATTCATCTTGAACGATCTGTTCATCGTAGTTTAGAATGGTCTGCCGAATGAATTGCGCACTTAATTTGACCTCCCACCACGTATAATCCGTCCCTAAAAGATAATGAAGATAGTTCTTTCTCAGGACGCCATCGGAAAGCAATGGATCGGACGATTGGAAGTATTTATCCCTGTAATAAGCGCCTTCGCTGCGAAAAACAAAGCCGCCTGCGGGGACGCTGACACTCCCTCCCAGAAGACTCAGACGATGATGTTTTGGAGTGACCAATAACGAAGGCAATTGCGTCTGGGCATCCACCGTTTTGGCGGTATGGAGGGTTGGATCGTCATCCCAGGCATAGCCGGCCATGATTTCAAAATCCACCCGGGAAGTCAGAGCCGCATATTTTACGAACACTTCGCTATTTTCCAGAGTCCCTTTGATCTCCTTTTCGGAATCATCAAAAGTGGGCTGGATGGGGAAATCCGGCGTCACGCGCCATATCGAGTTTTCCTCGGGTATCTTTGTGGGTGTAAACGCGGGAACCCAGACCATCTCAAAGGTGTGATTCCCCGGATAATAATCCATCTTTAATGCCGTAATTCCGATCCGGATTTCATCAAAATCGGGCAGCAGAAATTCCCGCAAATCCTTGGGAGAAATGATGTCGGTGATGAACACCCCGTCCGCTTTCCCCCAGATGATCTGCTGTTTGCCGATGCGAAGATCTATGGAATCGAAATAGATATCCAGATATGCCTCTCGTAACCCAAGCTCCAAATCTTTATCCGAATAATGATAAAGGTAGGGATTCGCTTTAAAGGCTACGTTCCCTCTGCTGTGTTCAAAATTCAGACTCAACGTATTCTGCAATATCGAATACGCATGATCGCCCTCCGTAAGCACGCCCGTATAATTTCGGACATACCCGCTCAGATTCAGCGTTTGTGCGTTCGGACCCGATGCCATCAAGATGAGCGATAAAAGCAACACGATTGTCGTGACCCATTTGGCGTTCACTTTAGACCTCTGCGCATCATTCTTTCGGTAAATTTATTGTCGGGAATCCCGCTGTCAATGATCACATTTCCCAATGCCATCGTGGTCCTGTGGTCTTTCTGGACATGATGCATTTCGGTTTGAAGAATAATCCAATAATCCTTGATCTTCTCGTATTCTTTCACCGTTAAAATCTTCAATAATTCCTCGTCTTCGTCGTAAAATTCTTTTTTCAGCCCGATCCATTTGTCCTTGATAATCCAGGTTACCGTTCTGGAATACATATACTCCTCTTCTTTGGGAATGCTCTCAACCACATAGCAATCCTCGCCGTTGACCGTTTCTTCCTGAAGCAGGGCATGGGAATCTTCCGCAGGATGGCGGTCCCCGAGATCGTCGTAGGTAAAGTCCGACCCCATGAAGTAATCGCTTTTACTATCGCTGGAAATACGTTTCACCTTTTTCAGCGCGGGCAGGTAAATCCACTGATCGTCGTTTTTTCCCGCTTCATCGTAACTCCAATTCATAAACGAGGTGTTGCGTATGTCCGCCGGAGAGACAAAGAACATGATCTTTTTCTCCATCTCACCAAAATCTTTCGTGAACTGCTTGATCTCACGCACCCGTTGGTCGCCTCTGGTATTGATCAGGGTCATCGTCAGATCCGCCTGCATACCGTCTCCCTCGGAGCGGTTGAAGACCTTCTCGATGACCTGCAAGCCCGTGATCGTTTCCTCTGACGAAACTGCGGAAACAAAGGGGGATGTGGCGATCCAACCGATCGCAAACAGGATTTGAATTTTTCTAACCGTCATGACGAATCTCCTTTCGATTTGTTGAAATACACATTGGTCCGATAAAGCAATAAAAACATGATGGTGACCGTTCCGAGAAAGCTGGTGAACATATTCAGGGATACCAATGCTCCCAGCGTGCGGTTGGGTGGAAATACGGAAAACAACAGCACCAGAAAACCGGCGATGACCACAACGGCATTGAAGAGGATCGCACGACCGGAATGGTGCATCGTGTGTCGTATCGTCCGATCCTTGTTGCCAGTTTCCAGCGCGTATATCTTGTATCGCTCAATGAAGTGGACCGCGTAATCAATGCCGATTCCAATTGCAATGCTGGAAATCAGGGCCGTGGTCGTGCTCAGGGGAATGTCCAATAAGCCCATCAAACCAAAACTGATGGTCGCGGTGAGGACAATCGGAACGGCGCCAATCAGTCCAATGGATACCTTCTTGAACATAAAAGATAACAACACAATAATGATGATCAATGAAGCGAGCAAGCTCAGGATTTGTCCCTGAAGGATCAAATCGGTGAATATCAAGCCCTTATAGCCCGAACCTGCGTAATTGATTTCAATGCCCCGGCTTTGGAAATCCGGTTTGTATTTTTCGATAATCGCAATAGCACTTTTGATGGCTTTGGAGTTATCGCTCTTCAACTGAATGGTAACATTGGCTTTTTTGTACCCGTAATCCACCACTTGCCACAAATTTTCGGGATCGCCGGACATCTCGTATAAAAGTAGATACTGAGCCACCAAGTCCTGTGAATTCGGGATGGAATTGTATTTCTCGTCGTCCGCGTGCATGACTTTATTCATGCGCTTCAGGTAATCCGACAGAGAAAAAGAATTTCCAACCACGGCCAGGTTTTCGATGTCTTCCTGGAGTGTATCCATCGTCTCCAGTACTTTGGGATTCTTGAAGATATTCTTTTCCGTTCCTTCCAAGACCACGTTCAGCGTCGAAGTGCCGCCAAAATGTTCGTTGATAAACGCATCCGTCAGAACAATCTTACTATCCTTCTCGAATTTTTCCAGAAAACTGGAATTGATCCAAACTTTCCCTATCCCGGAAATAGATATGATAATTATCACAGCGGTCGCAATAACCGTCAGGTATTTATATTTGACCACTTTTTCGGCGAACCAATAGGAAAAATGAACCTTGTTCTCATCTGCGTGCGCGGTCTGTTTTTTTCGTCTGGGCACTCCGAAGAGCATGATGCCCGCAGGAATCAGTATCAGTGAAAAAACCATGGCCATCATCACGCCAAAAGCCGTGAACAGTCCGAAATACTTGATCGGATACACCTGGGAAGTCAACAGAGAAACAAATCCCACTGTGGTCGTTACGGAAGTCATCACCACCGGTTTCCACATCCCGCGGATCATATCTATAACGGCTTCTTTTTTTGCGGCGTGGGGATTTCCACTCAAGAATAACTCCAGATGACTGTAAAGGTGAATGCCGTCCGCCACGCCGATCGCTATAAGCATGACCGGAATCATCGTGGAAACCGCATAGATGGGCACATTCAGAGCCGCCATCAAGCCGAATGTCCAGATGGTGCTGAAAAGCACGACCAATAACGTAAAGACCGTGCTTTTGACACTGCGCATAACCCCCAACAAAACCACGATAATCACCAGGAGAACAATGGGTACCATGCGCTTCATATCCCGCGGACCCAGATAAGCCATCGTTCCCTCTACAATGGGTCTGCCCGCTACGTATAAGGTTTCCGGGCCTTCGTATTCTTTGGCCAGATCCAGAATACGATGGTAAAAGTCCTGGGTAAACACGTCATCGCCGATCTGAGCGATGATGACGGCCACCTTCTCATCGGTGGAGACCAAGCGTCCGAAAACCATTTCATTGCCCCGGACGTTGCGGCGTAAATCCTCCAGATCCCCGGCGGTCTCAGGAACCTTCTTGAAAAAGGCTTTGACATCCATGCCGTTTTCCGTGCCGGTGATATTATCTGCCGTGTAAAGCGAAGTCACGTCGCTCTTTTCGATCTCCTTCATCTTCTGCAGGGCTTTCGTCAGGTCTTTTATCTTCTTGGTGGTGCCCGGATTGTAAATTCCGTCTTTGTTTTCAATGGCGATGATGATGCCGTCTTTAATGTCGAACCACTCTTCGGCCTGATTGCTGTACACAAAAGCGGGATGCTCCTGGGGCATATATTTATCTAAGTCGGTTTCCATGCGAGAATTGGTCTTCATGACCTTGAAAAATCCGGCTGAAATAATAAGGATCGCTGCCAGAATCAGCCAGGGGTACTTCAAAAGTCTGTTTAGAATGTTTTCCATATCGTTCTCCGTTTGAGCGTTCATGAATTCCATGCTGTGAACGGAATGGCGTGGAGTTCACGGCAAAGACGTTACAGCAGCCTGGTTTTCGTTGTGGGTTTGGGGACTTTCACGACCAGGATTCTGGCGATTTGATCTGTTTCATTGTAAATACAATGTGGAATTTTTGCCGGACTCTCAATCAAGTGATCCGTCGCCACCGTTTCTCTTTCCATGCCAATCTCGAAGGTGGGTTCTCCCTCCAGAACATAGAAAAAGACATCCACCGACGTAACATGCTGCTTGAGTTTTTCCCCAGCTTCAAGAGTGATATGGACAGCTACGGCATATTCCGTGTCGTAGATCGTCCCCGCTTTGACCTGGTGGACGTTTTTCATCGTCAGGATATTTTTCGCATCAGTGATCTTCATTTTAACCTCCCCACAGAATTTTTTCAATAGAATCCCACAACTCTGTTCCCTCTTTTTCCAGATCGAAAGAAAAACCGGATAAACGCCATTTTGTCACCATTAAACGTAACGCTCCCATCATAATCAATGAAAGAGATTCCTTGGGAATATCGCTTCTTATTTCCCCCCTCTTTTGACCTTTTTCAATGAGGGCTATCATGGTATCCTGACTCAACTGCATAATTGAAAATACTTCTTCAGATAATCGTTTATCGTTCTGAAAGATCTCTTCCGAAAAAATAACTGCTGCTATGGTAGGATTTGCTGTAAACTGTTGAAAGTGCTCGAAAAGAATGGATTCAATCTGCTTGATCGCAGATATTTCGGAAGAACGAATTCTGTCTAAGGTGGTTTTTGTGCTCTGTTTAAAAGAAGACAGAATGCCCAGTAAAATATCCATCTTACTTTCAAAATGCCGATAAATAGCTGGCTCAGAAATCCCGACATTTTTGGATACGTTCTTTATGGTGAATTCTTGGATCCCTTTTTCGGAAATCAGTCTCATTACCGTATCCATGATTTCTTTTTGTCTATCTGTAAAGTGAATCATAAAGCAAGCCCCCAGCACAGTTAGTTAGTATTCACTAACTAGTATAACGAGAATTATTCTCCTTGTCAAGGCATATTTTTCACTTTTGCGATGATGAAAAAACGACCTGATGAATACTTGCCGAAAGGGTAAGCTTGTCTTGAACACGATTTTCACTTCGATGTCCTCAGCATGAACGAAGCGTCATTCCTGAGTAAGCTCCTGCCCCGCCCGCTCGGTCTCCTTCCTCACTCCTTCCCGCGCGGCCCTGGCATCTGAAATTGGCCTCGCCGAAGAGAGTGCTGTTTCTTCAGGGCCTCCTTGTCGCCGCAGTTGTGCTCATGGAGTGTCACCTGGTCTGCACACTGAGCGCATACCGCTCTGGCAAAAAGGATCTCGACGCTGGGTGTCATACGGATCGGGTTTCTGAAGGCGTTGAGCACAACCTATCTTGGAATGATCTGTGGCCGATCAGTTTCGGATCGTTGCCCAGCGCCGGGGCTTCCGGGAACTCCTCTCCCTGGTGCTGGGGGGTCTCTACCTGCTGGTCAGGAGAGAGGAGGCGGTGAAGAGGGTGGTGGGGTGAGGACTCGCGGATGGCCAGAAGGCGATGGCGTCTGACGGATAGCGGTCAGGTCTAAACAATCCAGATAATCCAAGGATTGGCAAATAAAAGGCGACCCAGGTGTCAGGTCGCCTTTTTGTTTATGCCTATATGAACCTTTTCGTTGGGTGAGCCTCGTTTTCTTTATTCGCTCGGTGCCGCCTCGGGCTTCGCCTCGGCCTTGGGGGGCTCGGGAACGCTGCCGCCTGAGGAGATCTTATTGAAGGCGCCCTGGATGATTGCCGCGCCGATTGGCCCGAGGAGAATCATCAGGACGAAGGTCGAGCCGGCACTGCTGGAGCCACCGGTCACTTTCTCGACGCCCTGGCTCCATTTCCACAGCCAGAACCAGTTGGCGATGGGAACGATCATCAGCCAGGCGGTGGGTATCTCGGCGCCTTTGGCGTTCAACTCCCCCTTGGTCTTGACGTACCAGACGATGCCGTAGATGCCCAGCGTGACGAAGCACAGGATAAACACGGCAGCAGGACTGCGTTTTTCCATGACCAGCTCCCCTTTGTTTGTAAGCCGTGGCTTTTCTGTTTTTACCGCCTCCTTCATGCAGGAGGCGCAACAGAGTCTTTAAGCCCCGGCCAGAGTGATGGAAGTCTTTCTTCCTCCCACGACGAAGCCTTACTTTCCAGCCAAACAAAACCTTGTGTTATAGCGGCTTGGCTTTCTTTATCTCCTTTCTGTTAGAGCCGGAAATGCTGTTTGATTGCCGCAAACGGTGAACTTTTCATCTCCGATGAGTTTTGATGCCATAATCTATGCCAGAAGGGGGCTTATGTCAACAAGAAAATAGAGTTGCCACCCTACCGAGCGCGGAACTCGGAACGCGGAACTCGGAGTTAAAAGCTAAAATCAGAACAAAAGGGGAGTGGGGTTGAACTCCGAGTTCCGAGCTCCGCACTCCGCGTTCCCAGCTCCGAACTCAAGAAGCTCTCTCAACTCCCCAAACTCTCTCAACTCGCTCAACTCTCCAAACTCTCTAAACTTCATTAAAAAAGGCGACCCTCTCAGGATCGCCCGTCTCATATTAGCATCACAAAACCCTCACCCCTCCGGCACCGCCCGCCCCTCCCCATACACTAACTGCCGGTAGCACTTGGCCACCCGGTCCCAGTTTTCCTCCCGGTCCAAAGCCCAGAAGCGGCCGACGACCGAGACCACTTGGCCCAGGCCGATCTGCTGCGCTTTCTCCTCCACCTTCTCGATATATATGGCCCCGCTCTCCGGCTGCTCACCCCGCCGGCCGAGGATGGAGTGGATGTACAGCTTGTCGAAGCCCTTCTTCTTGGCCATGTCCATCAGGGAGAACAAGTGCTGGATGGTGCCGTGGGAGCTGTAGAAGGAGACGATGCCCAAAAGGTGCAGATCGGTGCCGTCCCTTTTTGCCCCGTCCATGGCCCATTCGAAGGCCTCGTTCCGGAAGAAGGAACCGTCCTCCACGGCGGCGTCGATCCGGGAGCGGTCAGAGAGGATCTTGCGTCCGGCCCCGAGGTGCAGATGGCCGGCCTCGGAGTTGCCCACCTTGCCCTCGGGGAGCCCTACCGGATCGCCGGAGGCATGCAAAGTGGTGTTAGGGCAGGTGGCCAGCAGCCGGTCCATGTTGGGAGTGTTGGCCCCCGAGATCAGGTTGGTCTCGCCGGGGGGCTGCACGCCCCAACCGTCCAGGATGAGCAGGAACAGCCGCTTCCCATCCTTCGGAGAGGGATAGTTCTGCAGCAGGTTTTTCCCCGTCATGGCCTCTGGCCTGGGCAGGCCCATGATCTGCAGAGCGGAGGGGGCCACATCGGTCAGGGACCCACCGTCGCGCAGGGGCACCCCGGAATCCTCGGGCAGCTCCGGGTCCACCAGAATGAAGGGTACGGGGCTGTTGGTATGGCCGGTGTCGATGGCCCCGTCTGGGTAATACCACTTCTCCACCGTGCCGTGATCGGCCGTGATCAGGGTGGCCATTCCGGCCTTTTGGGCTGCCTCCACGGCCAGGCCCACATGGGTGTCCACCGCCTCGACGGCCCGCTTAATGGCCGGCTTGTTCTCCACGTGGCCGACCACATCGGTGTTGCAGAAGTTGACCACTACCAGATGGTACTGCGGATCGTTGATCTTCTCGATGGCCTTCCGGCAAACCTGGGCGATGTTCATCTCCGGGAGCTGGTCGTAATCTCCCTCGATCTTGGGAGAGGGCAGGATGATTCGCTCCTCTCCGGGAAACGGCTCGTTGATCTTACCGTTGAGATAGAAGGTGATGTGCACGGCCTTCTCCGACTCGACCACCTTCACCTGCTTGAGACCCTGGCGGCTGACCACCTCGCTGAGAGTGTCCCCTATTTTCTGGCTGGGCGGAAATGCCACCTGGTCATTCAATCCTTCGCCATACTGGATCATGGTGGCCATGTGCACCTGAAGGTCTTTTTGTGTGGGAAAGTCGGCAAAGTCCTTCTCGATGAGGCTTCGGGTCAGCTCCACCTCTCGCTCTCCCCTGATGTTGTAGAAGATGACATAATCGCCGTGCCGGATTTGCCCGATGGGTTTTCCGGCCTCATCTACCAGAACCAGGGGCTGCAGAGATTCATCTTCCTGGCCCTGACGATAAGATTGGCGCACGGCTTCAGACATGGGATAATTCGCTTGCGGTCTTTCACCTCTGTTCATGAGTATCTCCAACAGTAAATGGCTTTTTCTTTATCACCTTTATTATAACATTTTACGATAATTTTTCCTAAAAGTCAAGCATTACCAAAGGATTTTGAAAAACATTCTCTCCGCCGGGGAAAATCTTCCCGGTTGTCTTTCTTATGCGTCATCGTCCGGCAACAAGAAGCTCTCCATCGCCTGTTTTGCTCTACCAAAAATATCTTGCTTCTGGTGACATCCACTTGTATAATAAGCTGGATCCTGGTTGAAAAGAAAGACCCGATACTTGATCCTGGTAAAAGAAAAACCGATCCTAGATGCTGGTAAAAGGCTGAGACTAGAGACTCGAGACTCGGGAGTAGGGGGTCGGGGAACGAGGATCCAGGATCAAGGATCAAGGATCGAGGATGGGTAGTCGGGGGTCGGGGATCCAGCATCCAGTATCTTATTCTCCCAATGCTCGAAACAAGCCATACATTCTTTCCAGGAATATAAAAATTCACCCTAACAGGAGATTGTTCACATGAAAAGAAGCTTGTTGGTTATTGTGATCGTGGCGGTCGTTCTCATCGGCCAATTGCCTTCTCTGGCCGGACCTGCTCAGCCATGGGGAGATCTCCGTGTAGAGGAGAAGGTTAAAACGATTTTCCAGCCCCAGAGCAGGGAGCTGCTGCGTTCTGGCAAGGCCAAGTTGGAGCCTCTGCTGCGGGCGGAAAAGGCCGATACGCAACACTCTTACGACGTCCTGCACTATGAGATCAACATGGATATCGACATATCAGCCGACAGCGTGCGGACAGCGTCTGTGTTCATCGACTGCCGCAGCCAGACGGACACCCTGACCACCGTGGATCTGGATTTCTACGGTATGGTCATAGACAGCGTGGGCGTGGACGGCGTTTCTATGGGCTACACACAGGATGACGATCAACTCCTGGTGCCGCTGGGCGCTGCCGTCAGCGAGGGTGACTCCTTTCGGGTTGCCGTCTATTATCATGGCCATCCGCACACTTCGGGCGGGAACGGTCTGTTTATTGATCCGGACGTGACCTTTACCATGTGCGAGCCGGAGGGAGCGCGCCTGTGGTTTCCCTGCTACGACAAGCCCTCCGACAAGGCCACCGCCGATCTGAACATCACCGTGCCCGACGGCTATATCGTGGCCTCCAACGGGCTGCTGGTGGAGACTGTCGCCGATGAGAAAGCGAAGACGGTGACCTACTGCTGGTCCGAGGGATATCCTATCGCCACATATCTGATCTCGTTAGCCATCTCCCAATACGCCACGTTCAGCTACTGGTACTACGGCGACCAGGACACCATGGAGATTGCCTGTTTCGTTGATCCGGCCGATTCGGCCAATGCCGCTATGGATTTCCAGAACCTGCCGGAGATGATCGACTGTTACTCCCAGCTGTACGGTCTCTATCCCTTCATCGAGGAGAAGTACGGCATGGCCACCTTCCCCTGGGGAGGTGCCATGGAGCACCAGACCTGTACCTCTTACGGGTTCCCGCTTCCCGGAAACCAGTACTGGGATTGGGTGGTGGCCCACGAGCTGGCCCACCAGTGGTGGGGAGACTGGGTGTCGCCGGACAACTGGAAGGAGATCTGGCTCAACGAGGGCTTCGCCACCTATTCCGAGGCCCTGTGGATGGAACACCTCTACGGTGCCTCGGGCCTGAGGTCTTACATGCAGGAAATGCAGGATTATTACATCTGGTGGGAGGATGTCTACGGCAGGCGTTTTCCCATCTACGACCCTCCCCCCGGTCAAATGTTCTCTGCCACGGAGTACGAGAAGGCCGGTTGCGTGTTGCACATGCTGCGCTTTGTGGTGGGAGACCCCACCTTTTTCGACATCCTCAAAACGTACGGAGCCACCTATGGCCATGGAAGCGTTGTCACCGAGGACTTTCAGGGTGTCTGCGAGGCCGAGAGTGGAGAGGACCTGGACTGGTTCTTCGATCAGTGGATATACGACCAGGGACATCCGGAGTACACCTATGTCTGGATCTCTGAAGATCAAGGGGCTAAGGGATATGAGCTGAACATCACCGTGGCCCAGGTGCAGCAGGATGCCCCCATCTTCGACATGCCCGTGGAGGTGAAGATCATCACCGCCACCGAGCAGATCCTGGACACGGTGATCGTGGACGAGGCCTCGGAGGTGATCCAGTTCGTGGTTCAGAACGAGCCTGATTCTGTCCAGCTGGACCCCAACCGCTGGCTGCTCTGCGAGAAGGAGGAGGTGCACGCCACCGAGCCCATCCTGATGATGTTGGATTGGACCATCGACGACGAACAGGGCAACCAGAATGGCTGGCTCAGCCCCGGCGAGACGGTGGATTTCATCATCTCACTGCAAAATCAGGGGGCCACCGCCAGTGGGATGACGGCAGTACTGCGCACCGGCGATGAGGTTGTGTCCATCACCGACAGCACCGCTAATTACGGGGAGCTGCGCTTTAACCAGACCGGTGACAATGAAGCGACTCCCTTCGTTCTCTCCTGCCCTGTGGATATGGATCCTCACTGGGTTACCTTTGATCTGGTGATTCGTGATGTGGGTGCCTTTGAGGACACCATCGCTTTCCGGCTGCCCGCCGGCGACCCAACCATCTTGCTGGTGGATGACGATGGCGGTGGGGATGAGCATCTTTTCTACACCGGGCTTCT
>CBDUWG010000014.1:0-12667 GCA_965370845.1 uncultured bacterium | reverse complement strand
TGTTGATGTAGTCGAGGCGCAGCTCCTCTCCTCCTTCCCCGATGAGATTCTCATAGGGGTTTAGATTGTAGGTGGCCCGGCCGGTGCTGCTCCACACCCGGTTCTCGTTATTTGTGTCGAAGATATTGTAGACACGCAAGAAGATTCCGGTACGCAGATCCCGGCCGTAAACGTTTTTCCAGATGAGATCCTTGCGAGCGTTAAGATCGAAGTTCAGGGTGGCTGGCTTGCGCTCACTGTTCTCCTCTCCGGTCCGGTACCCTTTGGAGTCCAATGGGGTATAGGGGAGGCCGCTGCCGTACTTGCCGATGAGCCCCAGGCCCCAGTTGTCAGGCTGGGACAGAGTCAGCGAAAGACTCAAAGTATGGGTCTGGTCCCAGTCCAGGGGTACCACCTTCTTTTCCGGCTGGCGCCTCAGGTTGGCCGACCAGTCGGCGTGCTGGGCGTCAGGGTCGGAGGCGTTGCCCTCGGCCACCTGGTAGGTGTAGTTGATGTTAAAACCCAACAGGTTTCGGCGCCGCCTGGCCAGCTCCAGGGTGACTCCTTTGACGTTTCCATAATCCAGATTGACGTATTGAAAATAGCTCTCCGCGGCGGTGAGCTTGAACCTCCTTGTGCCGATGAGGTTGGTGATGTCTTTGTAGAATCCGGTGACGTTCAGGGCCAGGTCTTCGACCATCTCCTGCCGGAACCCCACCTCGTAAATGACCGTTTTCTGAGGCTCCAGCTCGCCGGCCACTATCTGTTTATCGCGGAGCTCAAATTCCGAGTTGGTATAGATGTAATTATAGGTGGGAATCTGGAAGAAATGACCGTAAGAGAAGTAGAGCATTCCTTTATCAGAGATGGGATAGGCCATTCCCAGGCGGGGGCTCCACTGGTTATGAGTGTTTACCGGCACCGTTTTATCCTCTTCGGGGAAGTCGTCCCAGGCCAGTTTGTGAGCATCGGGGTCGAAGTGGTCGAAGCGGACCCCAAGGTTGATGATCATATCCCGCAGCTCGACTTTGTCCTGGATGTAAGCGGCCAGCTCCAGCGGTTTTTTCCGGTATTTGTTGAAGGCAAAACGGCTGTCCTTGCTGACGTAGCTATTATAGGTGGGGTCCCGGAGGTAGGAAAACAGCTCATGGTAGTTGATCTCCAGACCCGACTTCATCTGATGGACATCGCTGACCTGGCTGGTCAGGTCGAAATTGCCCGTCCAGGTGTGGGTGTTCTGTTTGAACCACCAACTGAGGATGCTGTTCTTCCAGAAATTCTGGGTTTGGTAGTCCCGGGCTTCCGCCTCACCGTATTGAGGATCGTTATCCGACTCCCAGAGGAAATATCTGTACTGCTGGAAAATGAAGGAGGCCCTCAGAGAGTAGAAAGTGCTCGGGCTGATGGTGTGGGTCAGGGTCAGCGAATGGCGGTCGCTCTGGCGCTCCCTGTTGTAAGTGCTCTCCGGCAGATATTTCCAGCGGTGGTCATAGGTTTTGTACTCGCGCCGGGACCACAGGCAGCCATAGGTCATCTTAAGGACATCGCTGAGCCGCAGGGTCAGCTTGCCGCTGATGTTCTTTTTGGTGTTGGGCTTCATGGGCATCCGCTCCATGAAGTCGGACCGAGTAGTGTCGGGGAGGATGTTCTCGCTCTCATCGCGCAGAGCCTTCCGGGAATATTTATGATAACCGTAGAGATAGCCGTCGGTATCATCGTACTGGCCGGAGAGGAAGAAGGTCATCCTGTTGTCCAGCAACGGGATGGATCCGCCCACGTTTCCCTGCAGGTTGCGGATATTGAAGGGCTCGATGTCGTCGATATCCGGAAAGAGCTCGGTGTTGTTGCTGATTTGATCCCCCATATAGCTGGAGAGTCGTCCGGACAGCTTCTGGCCTCCGCTCTTGGTGACGATGTTGACGATGCCCGACATGGCGTTCCCGTATTCGGCGTTGAATGTCCCGCTGACGGCCACCATCTCCTCGATGGCGCTGCTGTTGATGGTCAGGTTGTCCATTTGCCCGGAGTAAGGGTTCTTGACCAGGATGCCGTCCACCATGTAGGCCACCTCTTCTTTTCTCCCGCCGCGCATGTGGGTGTGGCCGTAGATATCGGTGGTCACTGCCGCCTGGGTTTCCAGGATGTCATCTACCTCCTCCACAGGCATCTCCGCGATCTGTTTGGCGGTGGTGATGTCCGAGCTGGAGGTGACGTCCATGCGCACCAGGGGCCGCTCCGCCACCACGGTGATCACATCGGCCACGTCCAGGACCGTTTCCTGCAGAGAAAAATTGGCGTTGCTGGTCAGATCACTGTTCACCTGCAGGTTCGTTTGCTGCACAGGCGAGTATCCGATCATCTCCGCCCTGAGGGTGTAGACGCCGGCCGGCACATTCAGGATGAAATAGCGGCCGTTTAGATCGGTAGATGCCCCCAGGGTGGTTCCCTCGACCAGGATGTTCACTCCCGGCAGCGGCCTTCCGTTGGCGGCATCGGTCAGGGTGCCGGCGATCTTTCCGGTGGTGCCGGCCATTGAGCTGGTCCCCAGGGCCAGGCAGATGAGCATGACCAGGCCCAGCATACAGGTGTGTCTCGAAACATGTTTCACGGCAAGTTCCTCCCCGGCAAGTGATTATAATATGATAATTACATTCCCGGCAAGTTATGAAGAGAAATGAGTGATCTAAAGGTGTAGTTTAAGAAAGAGCAAAAGATTCCGGAAATCGCGCAACAAAAGTATAAATTGAACTAAGTCCTTTGTCAAGTAATTAATTCCCTATTTATCGACTATTTGAAAGGCCGCTGAATGCGGTCTTCGTAAAACGATTTTTAACAGGATTCAAATCGCCGATTTTTGCCGACCACAAATTGCCTTGCATTTTAGTATTGGTTAGATTATGTTATTTCTCGATTTGTCTTTGCCAAAGATGTGATAGGATCCCTGTTGTGCTCCATTGATTAAAGTGATTAAAGCAAAAAAATGTAAGCTGGAAGTCAGCAAAAGTATGTGATTCGCAGATCACGATCATTTTCCCTTTGCATTTTTCACTGACGGTTAGGCGACTTCGCGCAACGGCGTGTGGCGATGGCCACACCGCTCGTTTCACTTGTCCGAATTGCCGGGCAGCTTCTTTTCACCTGACCGTCAGGCGAAAGGGGTTTGTATGTCGACTTTGCAGGATTTCAAAAGGCCGCAATCTGTGGCCGAGGCGGTGGCCATGGTGCGGGAGGGGTCGGGGAGGGGAGGTTTCATCGCCGGCGGCACGTCCCTGGGTCTGGCCCGGATGGTACCATACGATTATCTGGTGGATATCACCGGTATCGGGCTGAACGAGATTCGAAGGGACGGCGAGTTTGTGCGCATCGGCGCGGCCGTTACCATCGGGCAATTAGCTACCTCGCCGGTCCTGGCGATCGGAGAGCTGCAATTTCTGATGCAGGCGGTCCTTTCTGTGGCCACCCGGCAGATCAGGAATATGGCCACTGTGGGCGGAGATCTGGTCTCGGGCTACCCAACAGCCGACCTTCCGGCGGCATTTTTGGTTTTGGAAACTAAACTGAGCCTGGCCGGGGTCGATCAGGAGACGATCTTGCTGAGGGATTTCTTCGATCCTGCAGTCTGCCGGGGTTTGAATGGCGGGCTGGTCACCGAGATCATCTTCCCGGTGCCACTACCAGACAGTAGGGGAACCTTCATCAAATTTGCCCGTACCGAGAACGACGTGGCCCTCTTCGATCTGGCCTGTCTGGTCAGGTTGAAAGGAGATCAATTTGAGCAGGTCCGTGTGGCCCTAGGGTGCACAACTCCGCTTCCGTTGCGTCTGACGGCTATGGAGGAATTTCTGCAGGGCAAGCGGGTGCAGGAGAAGGTCGTGGCTCAGGCTGCGGAGCTGGCCACCCAGGATCTGCCTATCCTGGACAACATCAGGGGCAGCCGGGCCTATCGCAAGCAGATGATCCGGGTGTTGCTTCGCAGAACCCTGCTGGCCAGCGTCGGGAAGGGGGGTGGAAGCCGGTGAAGATCAAGCTGACCGTCAATGGAGTGTCTAGAGAGACGGAGATCGTCCCCGATGAAAAGCTTCTGGATCTGCTCAGGAGAGAGGGTTACTTCGGTGTCAAGTTCGGTTGCGGCCGGGGGGAGTGTGGGGTCTGTACGGTCCTTCTGGATGGCCGGGCGGTTAACTCCTGTATCACCTTCGCGGCCCAGGCTCACAACAGATCGGTGACCACCGTGGAGGGAATCGGCAGGCCCGACAATCTCCATCCCATTCAGGAGGCCATCCTGGATCACGGGGCCGCCCAGTGCGGCTACTGTACTCCGGGGATCATCTGCCTGGCCAGGGATTTCCTGGACGAGAACCCCGACCCTACCGAGGAGCAGGTCCGCGATGCCCTGAAGGGTAATCTGTGTCGCTGTACCGGATATCAGAAATACGTGGAGGCCATTTTGGACGCTGCCGGGAGGATGAGGAAGCTTTCGGGAGATTCCGGGTGAGGTTATTTGTCCGGATGTTGCTGCTGAACCTTATCCTCCTGTCGATTTCAAGGGGGGTGTTAGCTGATCAGTGGGTCTCTGAGAAGCCCGAAGATTGGGACAGGCGACTGGATATGCTCCGCTCGGTGCCTTACATCGCCTTTTCTGAGACCGTCGTCGAAGAGGGCGATACGGGCGTCGTTTTCCACAATCAGGAGAAGACGCAAAAAGGATATAACTTCTATTGCACCAGGTCGTCCGGCGAAGCTTTTGTGCTGGACATGAACGGCTGCGTGGTGCATCAGTGGAAATATCCGCCGAAAAAAGGCGCCGGCTCTGATCATGCCCTGATGCTGGAAAATGGGGACCTGCTGGTAGTGAAGAAGTTCGATGAGCTTATCCGGCTGGACTGGGATTCAAATACCATATGGAGAAGGAAATTACGCGTTCATCACGATGTGAGCCTGGCTCCCGATAGCTCCATATACACCATATTGCGGGGACATGAGACCCACCGGGGGATGAGAGTGTGGTTCGACACCATCGCCCACCTGACGCCGGAGGGGCAGGAATTGCGCAGGTGGTCCACCTATGACCACCTGGTGGACCTGCAAAGGAGTCTGGACACCCGGTCCTTTCTGGATACCGTTCTGGACAGTGCCATGGGGGGAAGGTCGCCGGGGAAAAAGCTATCTAATGAGGTGAAAAAGGCCATCGCTGACCACCGCTACAACTTCGATTATTTTCACATCAACACCGTGAATCTTCTCCCGGCCACATCTCTAGGCGATAGAGATCAGCGATTCCGGGCAGGCAATTTACTGGTTTGCTTCCGCAACGTGAACCAGATCGCCGTATTGGAGAAGGACACCTATCGTATTCTGTGGGTCTGGGGAGAGGGGCAGCTGGAGTGGCCTCACCATCCTGCAATGCTGGGAAATGGTCACATGCTTATCTTTGACAATGGGGTCGAACGGGAGTATTCCCGGGTGGTGGAGCTGGATCCCGTCTCCGGGGCCATCGTCTGGGAGTACATGGCTGAGTTTCCCGAGGATTTTTTCTCCTATGCCAGAGGTTCAGTTCAACGGCTTGCCAATGGCAACACGCTCATCAGCGAGAGCGATAACGGCCGCGTTTTTGAGGTGACCCGGGGGGGAGAAGTGGTGTGGATATGGCTGAATCCGGTTAGAAAAAAGGGACACCGGGAGACGGTGTACCGGATGATGCGATTGCCGGAAGATTTGCTGGATCCATTGCTAAATGAATGGTGGTGGTGGAACTGAGAAAAACCGATCCTGGATCCTGGATTCTGGATAAAGGCTAAGATAATGCAAAGGCGGAGACTAGAGACTGGAGAAAAGAAAGACTGATACTGGATTCTGGATCCTGGATGCTTGTTAAGAACTTAACCTCGGAAAATGCAGAGTCAACCTGGCATATACTCAAAATCGAGCATTTCACTTACCAGCATATAGAATCCAGCAGCCAGCATCGAGCTTCTAGTTTCAGTATCCTTTTCAGATAACTTTTTCATGAGCGAGACAAAATGAGCAAACCAAAATTCCGCAGCGTGGGCCACAACCAGCGCAAGTTGGACGGCGTGGCCCTGGTGACGGGCAAAGCCAGGTATGTGGATGATATAGAGCTTCGGGGCATGCTGTACGCAAAGATTTTGCGAAGCCCTCACGCCCACGCCAGGATCGTCGAGATCGATGTCCGGGAGGCACAGAATCTGCCGGGAGTGTGTGCCGTACTGACCCACAAGAACGTGCCCCGGATCCAGTATACCACCGCGGGTCAGGGACCACCGGAACCGTCGCCCAAGGACACCTTCGTGTTAGACGACAAGATGCGTTTTGTGGGGGATATGGTGGCTGCGGTGGCCGCCAGGACCCCTCAGATCGCCGAGGCTGCTCTGAAGATGATCAAGGTGGAGTATGAAGTCCTGCCCGCCGTGCTGGACATGGAACATGCCATGGATCCCGATGCCCCCAAGGTTCACGAGATCCCATCGGCCAACGGGATCTCCACCCCGGAGAGGAATATCGCCGCCCAGGTGGAGGTGACCGACGGCGATCCACAGCGGGGGTTCGCCGAGGCCGACCTGGTGGTGGAGAACCGCTACCGGGTGGGCTATGTCCACGCCAGCCATACAGAACCGCATATCTGCATCACCTATCTGGACGAGAAGGACCGGCTGGTTGTGCGCACCTCCACCCAGGTGCCCTTTCACGTGCGCCGGATCATCGCACCCCTGGTGGGCCGGTCCATCGGGCAGATCCGGGTGATCAAGCCGCGCATCGGCGGAGCATTTGGAGCCAAGCAGGAGGTGCTCCTGGAGCCCCTCTGCGCTTTGCTGACGCTGAAGACGGGCTTCCCGGTGAGATTGCAGCTTACCCGGGAGGAGGTGTTCGCCTCCTCCAGAACACGGCATCCTCAGATTCTGAGGTGCAAGGTAGGTGTCGATAAGGATGGCATCATCGCCGCCACCGAGCTGGATGTTCTGGCCAACACCGGTGCCTACGGTTCCCACGCGCTGACGGTGCAGTGTAACACGGGGAGCAAGACCTTACCTCTGTATCGCACCCGGCAGTACCGGGAGGGGGTCAATAACGTCCACTTCAAGGCCACGGCCGTCTACACCAACCTTCCGGTGGCCGGTGCCATCCGCGGTTACGGCGCGCCCCAGGGCTATTTTGCTCTGGACACCACCATGGACGAGATCGCCCACAGGTTGGGTATGGATCCCATCGAGTTTCGGCTGAAGAACCTGATCCGGGAGGGAGACTCTCCGGCTCTTCTGGAACAGTTGGGAGAGGGGCGGGAGGGGGTCAAGCAGGTTCTGAAGAGCTGCGGCTTAAGGGAATGCATCCGGCGGGGCAGGGCCGAGATCGGCTGGGATGAAAAGAGGGTCCGCCGGGATCAGGGGCCGGTGAAGAGGGGAGTGGGGGTGGCCGTCCTGCAGCAGGGCTCCGGCATCCCCGGCATCGATATGGGGGCGGTGACCATCAAGCTGAACGAAGATGGCTCCTTCAACCTGCTGGCTGGAGCTACCGACCTGGGCACCGGCTCCGATACCATCCTGGCCCAGATCGCTGCCGAGGTGCTGGGCACCGATGCCGACAAATTTAGCGTTCTCTCCTCCGACACAGACCTGACCCCTTTCGACACAGGGGCCTATGCCTCCAGCACCACTTACATCACAGGTATGGCAGCCAAGAAGGCCGCCGGGAAGGTGCGCAAGATGATCCTGGATCGAGCGGCCAGGATGCTCTCGGAAAGGAAAGAAGATCTGGTTCTTGAGGACGGCCAGGTGAGAGGCCGGAAGAAGAGCGTTTCCCTGGGGGATGTCTGCAGCGATGCTCTGTACCAGCATGACCAGGAGCAGATCATGGCCACCGCCTCACACATCTCCTACGATTCTCCCCCGCCCTTCTCCGCCCATTTTGCCGATGTGGCCGTGGATACCGAGACGGGCCAGGTCAAGGTGCTGGAGTACATTGTCGCCGTAGACTGCGGCACGGCCATCAACCCGCAGTTGGCTGAAGGCCAGACCCTGGGGGGCATTCAGATGGGGTTGGGGTATGCTCTCAGCGAGGAGTACATTTTCAACGACCGGGGACGGATGTTGAACCCCACATTTATGGACTACAAGATCTTCTCCGCCGCCGACATGCCCCGGATCAAGGTAATCCTGGTGGACACTTTTGAGCCCACCGGGCCTTTCGGGGCCAAGTCCGTCTCAGAGATTCCCACAAATGGTCCGGCCCCGGCCATCGCCAACGCCATCTTCCACGCTGTGGGAGTGCGTCTGCGTGAGGTACCTTTCACGCCGGAGAGGGTATTGGCAGCGTTAAAGAGTCGTGATACGTGATAGGGAACTGCTAAGAGATCTATGCAAGTCGAAGCTCGAAGCTCGTTTGTCGTTGTGGAAACTGGTATCGAAGCTGGAAACTCGAAACTGGAGGCTGGATGAAAATAATCTCCAGCAGAAACTTATTTCGAGCATCGAGCCTCTAGCTTCAAGCTTCGTTACGAGCTTCGACACCGTTAAACCAGCCTCGAGTCTCTAAAAGGCCAAATCGATGAACGATCAACCCGAAATCCTCCTTCGCAACATTTACCACCTGGTCACCATGAATGACCGGGATGATCGCCTCTCCGGCGTGGATCTTTTGGTTCGGGGCAACCAGATCATCCAGATCGGCAAAGACATCCAGGCCCCCGACGCTCAGGTTGTCGATGCCGCCACCTGTCTGGTCATCCCCGGCTTGATCAACACCCACCACCATCTCTACCAGACCCTTCAGCGGAACATCCCCGCCGTGCAGGACGTGGGGCTGTTCGACTGGCTCAAGACCCTCTACCGGGTATGGCAGTATCTCACCCCGGAAGCAGTGCGGATAAGCACCATGCTGGGCTGTGCGGAGCTGCTTAAAACCGGCTGTACCACTACCGTTGACCAGCATTACATCTTTCCCCAGGGGATCGCCGAGGACCTCATCGGAATCCAGGTGGAAGCAGCCCGAAAAGCGGGCATCCGCTTCTGTCCCACCAGGGGCAGCATGTCTCGGGGCCAGTCCCAGGGCGGCTTGCCCCCGGACTCGGTGGTTCAGAACGAGAGGGTCATTTTAGAGGATTGTCAGCGGGTCATCGCCCGGCATCACGATCCGGCCCCCTTCTCCATGACCCGGGTGGCCATCGCCCCCTGTTCTCCCTTTTCCGTCTCCAAAGAACTGCTGAAGCAGACCGTCCGGCTGGCCCGCCAGGAAGGGGTCCTATGCCATACCCACCTGGCCGAGACCAAAGACGAGGATAAATATTGCCTGGAGGTATACGGCAAGCGGCCCCTGGCCCTTATGGAGGAAGTGGGCTGGCTGGGTGAGGATATCTCCCTGGCCCACGGCATTCACCTGAACGACGAAGAGCTGGACCTTTTGGCTGGGACGGGGACGGCCATCGCCCACTGTCCCGCCTCCAATATGCGGTTGGGCTCCGGTGTGGCTCGGATTCCGGAGATGCTCCGCAGGGGCATCACCGTTGGTCTGGCGGTGGACGGCAGTGCCTCCAACGATTCCTCGGACATGATGGGTGAGCTGCGCATATGTCTGTTGGTGCACAGGCTTGTCGGTGGCGCCTCGGCCATGACGGCCTCCGGGGTTTTGTCTCTGGCCACCCGGGGCGGAGCCAGATTGCTGCGCCGGGAGGAGATCGGCAGCCTGGAAGTGGGCAAGGCCGCCGATCTGGCCATGATCGATCTGAATCGGCTGGAGTACACCGGCTCTCTCTCCGACCCCCTGGCCGCGGTCATCTTCTCCGGCGTCGATCACAGCGTGGCCATGACCATGGTGAACGGTCAGATAGTGGTGCGCGATGGTCGCCTGTTGGGGGTGGATGAGAATGAGCTCATCGAGAAGGGCAACCGCATCTCGCGAGAGATGCTGGAGAAAGCTGGAATTTAGGGAGATGTCACCGCTGCCGGGGGAACCTGTGCCGGCGTGCCTGAGATCCCGGCCGGTACCGGTCGGGATTTTTTCTTGACTTTACCCCAAGAGTGCCATACTTTGCGGTCAATCTGCCCGCTGAAGGAGGAGAGCGATTTATGGAACTCATGGCCACTTCCATCGATGGATTTCTCGCTTACTGGTGTGGGCTGTCCGATGTACGCGGTCAGATCCACAGCGTTTTTCAGAGAGCCTTGAACATCGAGACCTCCGGGGGACAGCTGATCTCGGTGCTTTCCATGGCAGGCCTGGACGGTCCCAATACGGTGGTTACGGAGCTTCCCCGGGGTCTTGGTTTTGTCAGCATGGGTTTGCGGTCGGGAATGCCGGTGCGTTTGGACAGGATGGAGGCAGACCTGGGCCGTGGTGCACTGTGTCTGCAGATAAGCACGGCCCAGAAGTGGTGGCCGCGCCTGGCCAGTGGGGCGGAGCGCCTGGACATGGCACGGCTGAAGCGAAACCTAAGCGCCCTTTTGAGAGCGTTGCCCCGGGAGGAGTTCAGCGAGGGTTTGGCTGGACTTGTCTTTCTGGTGGGCAAGATGGTCGCCGGTCGGTGGAGAACGATAGAGCGTCAACGGCACAGTCGACTGGCGCGTCAGGCGCTTCCTGGAATTAAGAATCTCTTGCAGGGAGCGCTGGAGCGGGACGGGATCCTCCTGGAAAAAGCCCTTGGCAAGCTCGTGGGATTGGGGGTGGGCATGACGCCATCGGGGGATGATCTGCTGCTGGGTTTTGTGGGTACACTGAGCAACGTTTCTCGACGGGTTGGAGGCCCGGAGGTGGGCGATCTTCTGGAGATCGTCAAACACCATTTGGCGACCATGAAGGACAGGACCACCTTCGTCAGCGGAAATCTAATGTCTTATGCCTGTGCAGGGCGGATCTCCTCGCCCATCCTATCGGTGATTCGAACGCTGCTGTATGGGAAAACCTCCGCAGCGTCCTGCGCGACCGGCCGCCTGTTAGAACAGGGAGCCAGCTCGGGGGCCGAGATTCTGCTGGGCATTCTCCTGGCCCTCACCCTAGTACCTCGACTGCGCGAAAGTTGAGGTTGATGTGAATACTGGCCAGAGAATATCCGGGAAAAGCTCCGTCGTTGCGGGCAGACGAGATGGCCGGTGGGTCCTGGCCATCGTGATTCTGGCCCTGGCCGTGCGGGTGATCTATCTCCTTCAGGCCCGCGAGCACCTCTTCTTCAACGACTTCTCCGATTCCCTGTACTATCATAAGTGGGCTCAGGACATCGTTCGGGGGCAGCCCGGCCCTGCGGTTTTCTATATGGGTCCGCTTTATCCTTATCTGCTGGCTTTTTTCGACAAGATTTTTGGTGCTCAGCCCCAGGTAGTTCTCTGGTTTCAGGTTTTGCTGGGTTCAGCCGGTTGTGGCCTGATCTATCTTTTGGGGCGCATGGTCTTTGGCCGGGCCGTTGGTTTGCTGGCCGCCCTGATGGGTGCCCTGTACGCAGTGGAGATTTTTTACGAGGGCGCCCTGCTGATGACCACCACTCTGTATGTTCTCAACCTGCTGCTGTTGGTCTCCATCTTCTGGGCACTTCGGCGCAAAAGCTGGTTTGTGTGGATCGTTCCCGGCCTTCTTCTGGGTCTCTCGGCCCTGGGGAGGGCCAATGTTTTGGCCTTTTTGCCCCTCTTGATTCTGGGGATCTTTCTTTTGGTCAGGGATCGTGGCAAGAAGGGAGTTCGCTGGGTTCCGGCCGCTTTGGCCGTGTTCTTGGGTGTCCTTCTGGTTATTGCTCCGGTGGTCGTGCGCAACGCTGTGGTGGGCCACGATCTGGTGTTAATTACCAGCAACCTGGGCCTGAATTTCTTCGTGGGCAACAACCCCGATGCCCCTGGCTACTACGACCAATCTCCCCTGGATTTATCCACGGACCTCTATGGAGCTAAGATCACCAGGATTCTCAGCGGAAAGGAGCTCAAGCCCTCGGGGGTCTCCCGTTTCTGGCTTCAAAGGTCTCTGGCCTTTGTGCGGTCTCAGCCGGGAGCATTTTTGCGGCTGACCATGAACAAGTTCCTGTTCTTCTGGAATGCCTACGAGATTCCCCAGTATGAGCATCTGGATTTTTTCAAGAGGTTTGCTCCGATACTGCGCTGGCCGTTGTTGGGTTTTTCTGTCTTGGGACCTTTGGGATTGTTGGGCATGGCCTTGAGTCTGGGACGCTGGCAGAGGGCTTACTTCCTTTTGGCGTTTGTGTTGTCCATTATGGTGGCCACGGTTCTGTTCTTCGTTCTGTCCCGATTGCGGCTTCAGGTCTGCTCGGTGCTGATGATCTTCGCCGCCCATGCCCTGGTCTGGTTGTGGGGCAGGTTGAGGGCGAGAGAGATTAGGCAACTGGCCGTTGCAGTTCTGGCCCTGATTCCCCTGGCCGTGTTGGTCAACTGGCCCCATCCCGCCCTGAATCCGGCCAGGGATCTGGCCGGATCGCACACATTTCTGGGCCAGCACTTCTGGAAAGGTGGCGATCTCCAGGGGGCATCCCGGGAGTACGAGCGGGCGATAGTCGTCTGTCCCCAACTGGGGGAGGCCTATGTCCACTTGGCCAACCTGCGTGGTGTGCAGGGTCGGGTTGAAGAGACACTTGCTCTTTATAAAAAGGTTCTTCAAGTAGATCCACGGATCTCAGCCGTGCATCTTAACCTGGGCAATCTCTTTGCCCTGCGGGGCATGTTGGATGAGGCCATCTCTGAATACC
>CBDUWG010000013.1:0-12925 GCA_965370845.1 uncultured bacterium | reverse complement strand
ATGAGCGGGAACGAGCGCCGGTTCATCATGATCATCCTGGACAGTGTGGGCATTGGAGAGCTACCCGATGCCCACCTTTATAACGATCAGGGGAGCAACACTCTGGCCAACACGGCTCAGGCTGTGAACGGTTTGCGGTTGCCCAATTTGGCCAGGTTGGGGCTGGGAAACATCGCCCCCATCTTGGGTGTGCCTCCAGCGGTTCAGCCCACCGGAAATTACGGCAAGATGGCCGAGATGTCCGCGGGCAAGGACAGCACATCGGGTCACTGGGAGCTGATGGGCCTGATTCCGGACAGCCCTTTTCCCACGTATCCTGATGGGTTTCCCCCCGAGGTGATCGAGCCATTTCAGAGAGCCATCGGACGAGAGGTCCTGGGCAACAAAGCCGCCTCGGGCACGGTCATCATCCAGGAACTGGGCGCCGAACATATGGCCACGGGGAAACCCATAGTCTATACCTCCGCGGACAGTGTCTTTCAAATCGCCGCTCACCAGGAGGTAATTCCCCTGGCAGAGCTCTATGAGATGTGTGCGGTTGCCCGGGAACAGCTCAAGGGAAAACATGCCCTGGGCCGGGTCATCGCCCGCCCCTTCGTGGGACAGGCGGGCCATTTCCGTCGAACGGTCCACAGGAGAGATTTTTCCCTTCAGCCTCCGGGCCAAATCCTTCTGGACCAGATGAAGGAGGCGAACTTAACCGTGGTGGGCATCGGTAAGATCGATGATCTCTACGCTGGCCGGGGGCTCACCGAGGCGATTCACACCGAGAACAACCAGCAGGGGATAGAGCGGCTCCTGGAGCAGATGAGCTGCCTGGATCGTGGGGCTATCCTGATCAACCTGGTGGATTTCGACATGCTCTGGGGCCACCGTAATAACCCGACGGCCTATGCCCGGGAGCTGGAGGTCTTTGATCAGCGGCTTGTGGAGATCCTGTCCCTGACCAGGGCGAGCGATCTGCTGGTCATTACCGCCGACCATGGCAATGATCCCACCACGCCCAGCACCGACCACTCTCGGGAGTACGTGCCGCTTCTTGTCTATGGGCCCACCCTGAAAAAAGGTATTTCCCTGGGTATAAGGAGTTCATTTGCCGATGTGGCCGCCACGGCAGCTGCTTTTTTGCGGTTGCCGGGTACCGGCAGGGGACGAAGTTTTTGGGAGAAGATAGCGGGATCAGGTGGGTAGCATCTGGCCGTTATATTCGGTTTGGACTACGGGCAAGCCCTGTATTTCGGGGTCCAGGTTACTGCCAGAATTACTCGGGGAACGACCCCTTTTTATCCACAGGAGATTCCATGCACGCATTTGAGATCATCGCTAAGAAACGGGACGGAGAGAATCTAACCCTTGAGGAAATAGAGTACATCATATCCGGTTATGTACAGGGAACCGTTGCCGATTATCAGATGTCGGCGTTGCTAATGGCCATTTACCTGAGGGGGATGAACTGGGAGGAAGTCATTAACCTGACCAAAACCATGATGCTCACCGGCCAGGTTCTGGACCTGAGCGCAATTACCGGCATCACCGTGGACAAGCACAGCACTGGAGGTGTGGGGGACAAGGTCTCTTTGGTGGTGGCCCCTCTGGTGGCCGCTGCTGGCGTGCCCGTGCCCATGCTCTCTGGTCGGGGTCTTGGTCACACTGGCGGCACTTTAGACAAGCTGGAGTCCATTCCCGGTTTTCGCACTTCCTTAAGTCCCCAGGAGTTCGTGAATAATGTGATCCAGGTGGGTGTGGCCATTATGGGACAGAGCAACCTGATTGCCCCGGCCGACGGCAAGCTTTATGCTCTGCGGGATGTCACCGCCACGGTTAGCAGCCTGCCGCTCATCGCCAGCAGCATTATGAGCAAGAAACTGGCCGCCGGGCCCGACGCTCTGGTTTTTGACGTCAAGGTGGGTATAGGGGCAGTGGTGCAAGATGCACAGGAGGCCCTGAAGCTTGCCCGTATGCTCAACAGAATAGGACAGGCCATGGGCCGGCGCACGGTGGCTCTGCTGACCAGCATGGACCAACCTCTGGGTTGGTCCGTGGGGAATGCCGTAGAGGTAGCCGAGGCCATCGAGAGCCTAAGGGGAGAGGGACCGGACGATTTGCTACAGGTGACCATGGCTCTGGGGGAGCAGATGCTCATCCTGGGAGGCCTTGTTAAAGATTCCCACCAGGCCCGGGAAAAATTGGAGGCGGTTCTGGACTCTGGAGAGGGTTTGCAGAAATTCAGAGATATGATTCGCCAGCAAGGTGGTGATCCCCGGGTGGTGGACGACCCGGAGTTGCTTCCCCAGGCGAAGATAACCATAGAGCTGAAAAGTTCTGCCGACGGGTATATTCAGGCCATTGATGCCAGGAAGCTGGGCAGCACCTGTGTGCGTCTGGGAGCGGGTCGAATGACCATGAAGGACCAGGTGGATCCAGCGGTGGGCATCCGCTTGCGGAAAAAAGTTGGGGACGCCGTCTGTTGTGGGGATGTTGTGGGATTGGTTATGACCAATGATGCCGCAAAGGGGCCCGATGCCATAGAGGAATTTCAAAATGCCCTTATAATTTCCGATACGCCCCCCTCAACCAGGCAATTGATCTTGAGTTTGGTGGAGCCGGAAGAGGGAGAAAAGGGGGAACTTTCTTAAAAAAAATGATGTTCTGAGCTAGGGTCCGATTCCTCCTTCGGTTTAAAATTTTCATGGCGAAGGGGGCATTTTTCTACAGGCTCGGTCCCCTCGACAAAAACTTCCTTAATGGTTCTGGGGCAGGTCTCGTTGGCCAGCAGCTTCGTTTCCTCACAGATAGTCCTGAAGACCACCCCGGGGGGAATTTTGAAGTTTTCTACAGGCAAGCCCTCATGGGCACCGATCATAAACTCCGTCCAGATGGGCAGGGCTGCTATGGCTCCCGTCTGTTTTTTGCCTATGGGGATTTTCCCCTCGGAGAAACCCACCCAGGAACCGGTTACCATCTGAGGAGTGAAGCCGATGAACCAGGCGTCGGTATATTCATCAGTGGTGCCCGTTTTTCCGGCGGCCGGGCGTGTGAAATTGTTCCATCGAGCCGTTCGGCCGGTGCCCTCGGGGTCGTCCATAACGCTCTGCAGCATGTTGGTCACCACATAGGCGGTGGAGGCGCTGAGAACCTCTTCCTCATAGGGGGCATTGTCCTCCAGGATGTTGCCATTCCGGTCCAGTATCTGCCGGATCCAGATGGGCTCATGCCTGATGCCTCCATTTGCAAAGGCACCGTAAGCGGTCGTGATCTCCAAAAGCTTCACCTCGGAGGTGCCCACAGCCAGAGAGGGTACAGGGGAGAGGGGGGTCTTGATACCCATGCGCTGAGCATAGAAAATTACCTGTGCCGGGGAGATCTTCTGCAGCAGCTTGATAGCCACTAGATTTATGGATTTGGTCAGGGCTTTTCTCAGGGTTACTGGCCCGCGGAAAGTCTTATCGTAGTTCTCTGGTCGCCATTCCTCCTGTCCGTACATAGCCGGCAGGACGATAGGGGCATCGTAGATGATGTCCGTGGTCTTGAAGCCATTATCTATAGCGGCGGCGTACAGGAAGGGTTTGAAGGCCGATCCTGGTTGTCGAGGGGCCTGGGTGACCAGGTTGAACTGGCTTTTCCCAAAATCCCGCCCGCCCACTAAGGCACGGATGTAACCGGTCGTAGGATCCAAAGCTACCAGGGCCGCCTGAATCTGCCTGGGCAGCAGGGTATCTCCTCCAGATGCCGTAGTGGCTGGCAACAGATATCGCGTATCTCCCTTGGAGGCTTTGATATCAATGGTGGCTTGAAGATCGTCTGTTTTTTTGGCAACAGCTTCCTCGGCGATGATCTGCAAGCGTGAGTCCAGAGAGGTGAATACACTGATGCCTCCCTGATAGAGAAACTGGCTGCCGTATTTCTGCTCCAGGTGCTGGCGTACCTGCTCAACGAAGTAGGGAGCCAAGCCACCCTGGCGAGCCTGGGGATTGAGGTGCAGGGGCTCGGCCATGATCTCTTGGGCTTGTTCGGGAGAGATTTTCCCGAAATCCTGCATGGTCCATAGAACGATGTTCCGGCGGCGCAGTGCCATCTCGGGATGTTCCAAGGGATCGTATCGGTAGGGAGCTGGCAGTAGTCCGATGAGCAGAGCTGATTCGCTAAAGGTTAGATCCTGGACATCCTTGCTGAAGAATGTCTGCGCCGCGGCTTGGACCCCGTAGGCTCCCTGGCCGAAATAGTAGTGGTTGAGGTACATCTCTAAAATCTGGTCTTTGGAGTAAGTCCTCTCGATTTGAAGGGCGGTCATCCATTCTTTGATCTTGCGGGTCAGGATCTTCTCTCTGCTTAAAAAGAGCATCCTGGCAAGCTGTTGAGTGATGGTGCTGGCCCCCTCAGCGTAGCGCATGGCCTTCATGTTAGCATACAGGGCACCGGCCAGGCGATGGAGGTCAACACCCCAGTGTTTGCGGAACTTTCTGTCCTCCATGGATATAAGCGCATCGATGAGAGTTGAGGGCATTTTCTCCACAGGGACAAGGATTCGTCGTTCACTGTAATACTCTTTGAGCACAGCCCCATCATCCGAGTAGATCCTGGTGATCAGGCTGGGCTCATAGTTCTCCAGTTGGTTGAGGGAGGGTAGATCGGATCGGTAGGAGATCCAGATCACGGCTGCGGCCAGAATCAGAAGGGTTAACAGGCTGAGGAAGACCAGGATGGAGATTTTGGTCAATTTCCACCACTGGTTTTCAGATTTGCTGGGAGCAGAAAGGGACATCGTGTCCTCTGGTCTGGGGAAAGATAAGATTGTTGTAAATTTTGTTCACAATTATAGACAATCCACATAGAGAAGTCAAGGAAGTTATGGGATAAACCTCTGCTCTTGGGGTGATTTTCCTCTTGCCTTTACCGTTGAAATCGAGTATTATTTCAGCGGATACAGTTGAGGGGTTTTAGGGACGAACAGCGACCAGGAGGCACGGATGTTGGACGTGAATGCCCAGATGGAGATTATCAGACGGGGTACAGAACAGATTCTGCCCGAAGATGAGCTCATCGCCAAGCTGGAGCGCTCGGTGAAGACGAGTACCCCGTTACGCATCAAGCAGGGGTTTGACCCCACTGCTCCGGACATTCACCTGGGTCATACGGTTACTATTCGCAAGCTCAAGCAATTCCAGGATTTGGGGCATGAGGTTATCTTCCTGATCGGGGATTTTACGGGCATGATCGGTGACCCCAGTGGCAGGTTGGAGTCCAGAAAGCAGATGAGTCGGGAAGAGGTGCTGAAAAATGCCGAAACCTATAAGAAGCAGATTTTTAAAATCTTGGATCCTCATAAGACCATAATTGAGTTCAACAGCCGCTGGTGCAGCCCCATGCGCTTCGGGGATGTGCTGGAGTTGACCTCCAAGTACACCATCGCCAGGCTTCTGGAGCGGGAGGATTTTGCCGATCGGTATAAGTCCAATCAACCCATCAGCGTCCTGGAGTTCCTGTATCCCCTGGTGCAGGGATATGATTCCGTGGCCCTGCGGGCCGATGTGGAGTTGGGAGGGACTGATCAGATCTTCAATCTCCTTGTGGGCAGAGAAATCCAGCGGGAGTATGGACAGGAGCCTCAGGTGGTGATCACCATGCCTCTGCTGGTGGGCACCGACGGAGTGGAGAAGATGAGCAAGAGTCTGGGCAACTACATCGGCATATGTGAGCCACCCAAAGAGATATATGGCAAGACCATGTCCATCTCCGATGAGCTGATCCTGCCTTATTTCCGGCTGCTGACGGAAGTACCCCAGGGGGGAATAGAGGCCATAGAGCATCAGATGAAGAAGGAAGATGTCAACCCTCGGGACATTAAGATGACCTTGGCCCGCGAGATAGTCGCCATGTACTATGACCGGGAATCAGCCCGGGCAGCCGAAGAGGAGTTCAAACGCGTTTTCCAAGATCGAGGTCTTCCCGACGAGATCCCCGAATTTGCCGTTTCCGCGAAAGACCGACCTATCTGGATTGTTAGGCTGCTGACTGCCAGCGGGATGGTCTCCAGTGGCGGCCAGGCTCGCCGGCTCATAGCTGGTGGAGGGGTGAAAATTAACGGCCAGAAGGTGACAGATGACAGTCTGGAGCTAAAAGTGGAGGGTGAGCTGCTGATAAAGATCGGTAAAAAGCGATTTCTGAAGGTTGTGCCAGGGTCTTAAAAGCGGTATCAGAACACGTGGAGAGTGAGAAACTCAAAGGACAACTTGTTAGCTCATCTGCAATTGGATCTATTGCAGGGGGGATGCTTATTACATACTCTGCAGTATATTCAGGGATTTGGGGACATTGATGACGATGTTTTTTCCAGTTCTCATGTAGCAGCGGCCTGCGCCATTTTATTTTCCACCCACAGATACGAGTGCAAGATCTTTTATTTTCTTCTTATTCCCATTTTAGGACCGGCCGTTTACACAGTGTCTTGTCGATATCACTATGGCATTGACGTCCTTGCCGACGCTCTGCTAGGAATTTCATTCTATTTTATAGGTATGAAATTATATCAGAGCTGGCAAAGAAAGACAGGATCTATTTTCAAAGAGGAGAAGATTTATGGAAAGGTTCTCCTTGACGAAAGCCGGTCGAATATTTAGCAGGGGAATAACTAATTACCGGACCAAAAGGCCTTTGTGCGTTTCTTATGAGGTGACACTTTCTTGCAATGCAAATTGCCGGCATTGTGATATCGGAGGGATAAGGAAGGGAGAAGACCGACTTAAGCCCCGGGAGTATGCAGATCTGACTTTGTTGTTAAATCCTCCTGTGGTACAAATTTCCGGTGGAGAACCACTGCTCAGAGAAGATGTGGTTGAGATTGTAAGGGCCGTTAAACAAACCAATGGTCTTCCCTATATTATATTCGTCACAAATGGGTCTCTGTTGGGTGAAGACAATTATTTAGAATTGAAGCAGGCAGGAGTCGATCAGTTTTCCGTATCCCTTGATTTTCCCGATGATAGGCACGATGAGTTTCGACGATTTTCCGGATTGTATGACCATTTGAACCGCACACTTCCCCGTCTGGCGGACCTGGGATATGGTGATATAGTTCTGAACTCTGCCATTACAAAAGACAATCTAGGAGATCTACTGGCCCTGGCTGAAAATGCACTGCGCTGGAAAGTATCGATTTCTTACAGCGCATATACCATCCTGCGCACGGGCTGCAAAGATCATTTTATCTTTTCCCAGAAAGATTTGCAGATCTTGCGGCAGCACATTCGTGATATCATCAAATTGAGGAAAGAGAGCGGCCGGGTCGTCAACAGCGAATATACCCTGTGGAACACATATAAATTTTTCAAGAACGGATCCATTTCCAACTGTGGGGCCGGAAGAAGATTCCTGGTTGTTATGCCCGACGGCACCTTGAACCCTGGTGCTCATCATCGGAAAGCATATAGGACCCAGCGGCAGATTTTGGAGGAATTTTCCAAGAACAATGAATGCGGCGAATGCTACGTTGGCATCAGGGCCTACACTGATCAGTCCCTGTGGAGCTTACTGAGGAATAATATGTCTGTGTTTATGCGCAGCAGAGCATAAAAAAAAGAGGTCGGACTCTGACAGGTCCGGTCCTATGAACGGGAGATGACTGGGTCCCGGCCAATGAAAAGGAGGGAGCATGTTCGGCGAACTGGACCTCAGACTTCAGGAGTGCAGCAAGAAGTTAGCTAAACTCAGGGAGTTTCTTTGACTTGCCGTCAAAAGAGCAGGAGTTGGCCAGGCTGGAAAAGAAAATGGCCACCCCTGGATTTTGGGACGATAATGAAAAAGCCCAGGGTGTGGTCAGCAGGGTGAAAGATCACAAAAGCTGGATTGATCTATGGTCCCGGCTCCGGCGTGAGCAGGAGGAACTGACGGAGTTTCTGGCCCTGGCTGAGGAGGAAGGGGATGAGGAGGCAGCCGGGGAGGTGGAGAAGGGGTTGCCGGAGTTAGAGAGCGGTCTTTCCGACTTGGAGTTCCGGCACACCTTAGGGGGACCAGACGATAGGAAAGATGCCATCTTGAATATTCACTCGGGAGCCGGAGGCACCGAGTCCCAGGATTGGGTCCAGATGCTCATGCGCATGTATGTGCGCTGGGTGGAGCGGAAAGGGTATGATGCTCGGGTTTTGGATTTGCAGTCTGGCGACGAGGCGGGCATAAAGAACGTGACCATCGAGGTGCTGGGGGAATTTGCGCATGGATATCTTAAATCTGAGATTGGCGTCCACCGCCTGGTACGGATTTCGCCTTTCGATGCCAACCGCCGGCGCCATACTTCCTTCGATTCAGTTTTTGTCTATCCCGAGGTGTCAAACTCCATCGAGGTGCAGATCAGCCAATCCGATTTGCGCATCGACACCTATCGGGCAAGCGGAGCCGGCGGCCAGCATGTGAACAAGACCGACTCGGCCGTGCGGATCACGCACATTCCGACGGGAATAGTAGTTCAGTGCCAGGCGGAACGGTCTCAGCATCGCAATCGTGATAATGCCATGAAGGTTTTACGAGCTCGGCTCTATCAGCATTATCTGGAGCAGGAGATGAGCAAGAAAGCCAAACTGGAGGATAAGAAGAAGAAGATCGAGTGGGGAAGCCAGATCCGCTCCTATGTTCTGCACCCCTACAGCATGGTCAAGGATCACCGTACCAACGAGGAGACCGGCAATGCCCAGGCGGTGCTGGATGGCGATCTGGACAATTTCATCCAATCCTATCTGATCTCTCATTAGCAGTGCACTCTTTCTTTGGGGCAACGATGAATAGGCCGGGCCTTGCTTTTTGCTTGACACTCCTGAGGAGAGGTGTTATATTTTTTCGGATGAGGTTAACGAAATCACTTGCCGAGAAGGTGATGCGTGGAGCTAAAAAGCGAGCTGTTTAAACAGCGACTTGAAAAATTGGAGAGACTGAGGGAAAAGGGATTAGATCCTTTCCCGCACACATTTTCCCGTACCCACCTGTCCGCCGATATCCTTCAGGAAACCAATAGCCTGATGGCCTCGGAGCAACAGGTGCGCGTGGCCGGGAGGATGATTTCTGTACGCGGACATGGTAAGAGCTGCTTTGCTCACATCCTGGATGGGGCAGGTAAAGTCCAAGTTTATCTGCGCCAGGAGGAGGTGGGGGAGGAGCTATTCAGCATATTTCGTCTTCTGGATGTCGGCGATATCATTGGCGTATGGGGCCCAGTATTTCGAACCAAAACCGGCGAGGTGACCGTCCGTGTTCTGGGCTATTCTCTGTTGGCCAAAGCTCTGCGCACCCTTCCCGAAAAGTGGCACGGTCTCAGGGACAAGGAAATCCGCTATCGCCAGCGGTACCTGGATCTCATCGCCAACGAACAGGTGCGCGAGCTTTTTAAGCTACGCACCCGGATCATCAGATCAGTGCGTCGTTTTTTGGACGACCGTGATTTCTTGGAGGTTGAGACCCCTGTTCTACAGCCCATCTATGGTGGCGCCTTCGCCGAACCCTTTGTAACTTTGCATAAAGCGCTGGGTATGAAACTCTTCCTGCGCATCGCCGATGAGCTTTACTTAAAGCGCCTGATCATTGGCGGCTTCGATCGCATCTACGAGCTCTCCAAGAATTTCAGAAATGAGGGAATTGACCGGGACCACAATCCGGAGTTTACCCTCCTGGAGCTGTATCAGGCTTATGCCGATTACGGGGATATCATGAATTTGGTGGAGGAGATGATTTCCGGCTTGGGTCAGGAAGTCACCGGTTCTCGGCAAGTTCAGTACGGGGATCAGCTGATCGATTTGACCCCACCCTGGAGGCGGGTTTCCTTCTTCGAAGCCCTAGCCCAGGGAATAGGCCAGGATGTTTCCCAGTGGGATGAGGATCAACTCAAGAAGCTAATGGTCCAGCGGCAGATGGAGGTCCGCGAGGGAACTGGCCGCGGCCGACTATGGGAGGCCCTCTTTGATGCTGTGGTGGAGCCTGAGCTTATTCAACCCACCTTCATTATCGATTATCCTCTGGAGAGTTCCCCTCTGGCCAAACGACACCGGGAACAGCCCAATCTGGTGGAGCGGTTTGAGCTCTTCGCGGCCGGAAAGGAGTTGGCCAACGCCTTCACCGAGTTGAATGATCCCGTGGATCAGCGCAGGCGCTTCCAGGAGCAGGCAAAACTGCGTCGAGCGGGAGACGACCAGGCTCAGATGGTGGATGAGGATTTTCTCCGTGCCCTGGAGTATGGCATGCCGCCCACTGGAGGTTTGGGTGTGGGCATAGACCGTCTGGTAATGCTATTGACTAATGCCTCGTCCATCAGAGATGTTATCCTCTTTCCCCATATGAGAACAGAGAAACCCTGAGTTCACTCCAGGAAGGTCGCCCATGGCGTACGAGATGTTCATTGCCTGTCGATATCTGCGTTCTAAACGCAAAGTAAAGTTTATATCGGTAATCACCTTGTTTTCGGTGGGCGGCGTATTCGTTGGAGTGGCTGCTCTGATAATCGTCTTGGCCGTGATGAACGGTTTGGAGAGTGAGGTCCGCTCTCGAATCGTTGGTACCACCGCCCACCTGAATGTTCTGACCTTTCACGATGATGGTATTGAGGACTACCGGGAGATCCTCCCCGCCATCGGGAAAGTGGAACGCGTAGTGGCCGCTGCGCCATTCATTTACTACAAAGCGGCTATACGCTCCAAATATCGCAGCGATGGCATTTTAGTCCGGGGTATTGATCCCGTCCTGGAGGCGAAGGTGACCAGGCTGGAGGATAATCTCCTGTATGGTCAGCTTAATCTGGAACCTCAGCATGGGGAGGATGGGAAGGCCTTGCCGGGGATCATTCTGGGGGCCAGCTTGGCCGATGCCCTGGGGGCCGTTGTGGATCAGAAAGTAACCTTGTTGAGCCTGCGTGACACCGGCGAGGCAGCCAGCTGGATGGTTCCTAGGGCGGCCCAATTTAGAGTGGCCGGTATTTTCGAGACAGGGCTGTACGAGTACGACTCGGCCCTGGCTTACATCTCCATTCCGGCGGCGCAGAAGCTCTTTGAAATGGGTGGCAGCGTAACAGGCATTCAGGTGAAGACCGATGATCTGTTTCGCGCCGGGGAGGTAGCAAAGTCTATTGGCAAATCCTTGGGTTATCCCTATTACACCGTCGACTGGATGCACATGCATAAAAACCTGTTCTCCTGGATGACCATGGAGAAGTGGGGAATGTTCATCATCCTCAGTCTCATAGTTATCGTGGCCACCTTCAACATCATCAGTACCCTGATCATGGTGGTCATGGAGAAAACAAAGGATATCGGCATCTTGAAGTCCATGGGAGCCACTTCCGGCAGCATCATGCGTATCTTTATGTTCGAGGGTATACTGGTTGGCTTGGTGGGCACAATTTTAGGATGTGTGGTGGGCTATCTGATCTGCTGGGCTCAGGAGACGTTCCATTTCTTTTCTCTTCCCGCAGAGATCTATTTTATCAACACCTTACCCATTGAGATGAAGGTGATTGATTTCACCAAGGTGGCTTTGGCAGCCATGGGGCTCTGTTTTTTAGCCACCGTATATCCGGCTCGCAAAGCAGCCAAGCTGGCTCCAGTGGACGCCATTCGCTATGAGTGATCCCAGAGGAAAGAGGCCACGTTTCGAACAGGCCCAGATTTTGCTGCAAGCTGGAGATGTACACAAGAGCTATCAAGCGGGAGTGGATCGTCTGGATGTCCTGAGGGGAGTCAATCTGGATATCCGTCGGGGGGAAATTCTGGTTATCATGGGAGCTTCCGGGGCGGGTAAGAGCACGCTACTGCACATTCTGGGTGCGCTGGACCGTCCCACCCGAGGGACGGTGAGACTGGATAACACTGAAATTTTCTCCCTTTCGGATAAGAAACTGGCTCGCGTGCGCAATAGAACGGTGGGATTTATCTTTCAATTTCACCATCTATTGCCGGATTTCACCGCCGCTGAGAATGTAGCCATGCCTCTGTTGATCAATGGTCAGAGCCCCGAAGAAGCACGGGATGTTGCTGTTGAACTGCTGCGGGAGGTGGGGTTGGGTAGGTGTATGGACCAGAAACCCGGCCAGCTTTCCGGGGGAGAGCAGCAGCGAGTAGCTGTGGCCCGGGCCCTGATCAACAGTCCTTTGATCATCCTGGCAGATGAGCCCTCGGGTAATTTGGACAGAGCCAACAGCGAGATGCTTCACGAGCTTATTTGGCAACTCAGTCGGTCAAAAGAACAGGCCTTTGTCATCGTGACACATAGTGAAGAACTGGCTGCCAGGGCTGATCGTCTGCTCCGTCTATCAGAAGGACAACTAAAGCCCGAGACCTTATCGTCGAGGACATAATGCTCTGCGAAATTTGTGGTGAAAAGAAGGCCGAGTATGAGTACATTCAGATGGAGAAGAACAAGAAGAGCATCTTGCACATCTGCTGGGATTGTGCACGAAAGAAGGGTTTTAAGGGTCCTCTCCCCAGCAGCAATCTTATTGTGGGAAACATCCTGGCCGGTTTTCTTAAAGAAGGCGAGGAAAAGAGCACCAGTCCCCTGCCCAAGCTGAAATGTTCGGGCTGTGGCCTTACGTATGGGGAATTTCGCCGGCATGGACGGTTGGGATGTAGCCGGTGCTATAGCGCCTTTTTCGACAACTTAAAGGACCTGTTGCGTAGAATTCATGGGAGCAACGACCATGTGGGCAAAGCGCCTCATTCCTCCCAGGAGAGATTTGTAATTCGCCGGGAGCTCAATCGGCTGCACCGGGAGATGAGAAGAGTGGTGGAGAGAGAGGAGTTTGAGAAAGCCGCCGTTCTGCGAGATCAGATTCGAAAGCTGGAACAAACAGGGACCGAAAAGATAAATCCGGGAGGTAAGCCGTGACCGTGGAGGAATTGGTCAGGGAACCAGCATCGTGGCTGGACGGATCCGGACCCATGTCCAGCGTCGTGCT
>CBDUWG010000012.1:0-13055 GCA_965370845.1 uncultured bacterium | reverse complement strand
TTCAACCCCTGGGGATAGCCGGCCTGGGCTAGACGTTCCCTGGCCCTGGCCGGGTCATACGCATAGGGCTGGCGTCCAGCATCATACCCCGGCAAACCCGGTGGGATGGCCCCGTGGGCCTGGATGCACCGCCCGGGCAGAATGGTCTCCATGATGGTGGCCACATCCACAGCATGGTTCAGGGCCCGGCGAACGCGGATGTCGTCAAAAGGCGGCTTCTGGTTATTGATCCCGATGTAGGTGTCCTGCAACTTCAGCTGGGAGTGAATGTAGGGCTTCCATCGGGGATCATCTGCCCAGCGGTCGAACTCGGCCGTGGGAATGTTCATCCAGTCCAGATTGCCGGTCTCGAACTCGGCGGTGATGGTCATGGTCTCGGGGATAATGCGATACAACACCCCGGAAAGCTTGGGCTTTGCGCCGAAGTAATCCTCGTTAACCCTGAGCCTCAGATGGTCGTCGTGGACCCACTCATCTAAAATCCAAGGTCCGCAGCCAACGGGGTGTTGGCAGAAATCATCCCCCCACCGCTCCACCTCCTCCTTGGGGACCACCAGGGCGGCGGGCATGGCCAGAAAACCCAGAAATGGGGCAAAGGGCTTCTGCAGGGTGATCTCCAGGGTCCGGTCGTCCAAAACACCAATCCCGGCTATCTCCCGGGCGCGCCCGGCCATGAAATCCCCGGCGCCGAGAATATCCTGGAAGACCCATCCCCGGGAGGACTTTGCCCCGGGACCCATTACTCGTTCGAAGGAGTACTTAAAATCCCCGGCAGTTACCTCCCGCCCGTTGGTGAAACGCACCCCGGACCGCAGATAAAATGTGTAAGTGCGGCTGTCCGGGCTGATCTGCCAGCTTTCGGCCACATCCGGCAGGATCTCCGTTCCGGCGCCGAAACGAACCAGACCATCATAGATCAGCGCGCACACCTCCCCACTGCCCGCGTCGTTGGAAAGGGCCGGATCAAGGGTGGTGGGATCGGCGCTCAGGTAGGTACGATAGACCTTATCCCCGGTACCTGTTCCCCCACCGCATCCGGCCATCAGCGCCGGACCCAAAGAGAGGATCAGGGCAATTCTCAATCCAAAGACCCAATTCGCCTTCATCGCATCTGCCTCCGCGTTCTTCTGGAAATCCTAAAATATCAATTTCCCCCACACGATGCAATCACTTTTTCGCCACTGGAAAATGGGCTCCTCACCCAGAAGGTCCGGGCCCAACCACTACCTGCCCACCTTTTACCACCATGTGAATGTGGATCTTGTGCATCTCTTGGGCGGGTGTCTGCCGGGGATCTGCCGACAGAATGACCAGATCGGCCTTCATCCCTTTTGCCAGAAGACCCTTCTCCTTTTCCTGGAAACACAATCTGGCACCGTTAGCAGTGAAGATGCGCACCGCCTCCTCAACGGAAAGGCGCTGCTGGGGGTTGGGATGGTTAACCGCCGCGGCAATGCCCGCCAGGGGATCCACCGGGGTCACGTAGGAGTCGGAACCCCCGGCGATGGTCACCCCGGCATCCACCAGGGAGCGATACGGATTGGTCAGCAAAGCTCGCTTGCGCCCCAGCCGGCGGGCGTACATGCCATCAAGGCCGCCCCAGAAGGCCTCAAAGGCCGGCTGAACGGCCAGGACCACTCCTTTTTCAGCCATCCGCCCTATCTGTCCGGAATTCAGCAACTCGGCGTGCTCGATCCGCAGGCGGTGATCCTCTCCAGGTTGCCGGTCCAGAACGGTTTCATATACCGAGAGCAATTGCTCCACGGCTCTATCTCCGATGGCGTGCATGGCCACCTGCAGACCGGACTCATCAGCCTTGGCCACGAACTCTACCAGTTGCTTGCGCTTAAAATAGAGCAGACCGCGCTGATCCGTCCGGTCAGCGTAAGGCTCAAAGAGGGCTGCGGTGTGGGAGCCAAAGGAGCCATCCACCATGAGATCACCCCCAATTTGGTGCAAACCTTTACGCTGAGCCAGATCCACATCCAGGGTGATCAGGTAGGGAACCACATCCACGGGCAACTCAGCGGCCAATTCCTCAAACAGGTCCACATCCTCCTGCTGGGCACACATGGCGTGGATGGTAGTTACCCCTTTGCGCACTGCCTGCCAGCAGGCCCGGCGGATGGCCTCTGCCCTGTTCTCATCCTCTGTCAGCCGGGATCTGACCGCTCTGGCCAGCTCCAGGGCTCGGGCTCGCAGTGTTCCCGTGGGCCGGCCCGTTAGCGGATCCACTTCCACCCCCGGCACCTTCTCCGTCAGAGCGCACAGGCGATAAAAAGCGGAGTTGACGGCGCAGGAGTGTCCATCCCGGCGGAGGACGAAGATGGGCACCTGAGAGGAGATAGCATCCAGCTGCTCCATGCCGGGATAGCTTTTCTCCTTCAACTGGCTGGGATCCAGGCTGTGGGCTTTAAATAAACGAGGGTTGTCTATGGATGGGAAAGCCCCGGCCAAAAGGTCCAGAACCTGATCGATGGTCTCCGTGGGGCTAAGATCGACGCCCTGGGTCAGCAATCCCGTCTCGGCCAGGTGTACGTGGGTATCGATGAACCCGGGCAGGACGATCCTGCCCGCCAGATCTATGATCCTGACCTGAGGGGCAAGGCATCCGGCCAGCTCTGCCTCCCGGCCGATGGCGGCGATGCACCCGTTCTGGATGAGCATGGCATCGGAGGGGGAAGGCACAGAGCCCAGGGGGAAAAGGCTGGCCCTCTTGATGAATAGCTGGTCAGAAACACTGGCTGTTTTGCTGGTTGAAAGTTCCATTATTGCCCGGCCGCGTACTTTTCATAGAATCGAACGATGTTGGTATAGGCCTCCTGCAGAACCTCCTCCGGGGGCAGAAACACCACCCGAAAGTGCTTTGTGCCGGGTTTCTGGCCAAATCCGCTGCCGGGAACCACCACCACTCCCGTCTCCTTGATCAGCTGGCCAACGAAATCGTCGTCCGTTCCATCTATGTGCAAGCGAGCAAAGGCATAAAATGCTCCCTGCGGCTTGACGCAGGATATCCCCGGAAACGAATTGAGCATCTCGGCGGTCATATCCCGCCGGCGGGTCAACTTGGCCTTCATCTGCTGCAGATGACCCTGGTCGCCCTCCAGAGCGGGCACGATGGCATACTGCTCCGGGTGGTTGGCGCATAGCCGGGCGCGCAGCATCTTGTTGATAGCCTCCACGTATTCTCCCAGCACCGCCCGGCGACCGCTGACCACCCCCCAACCGATGCGAAAACCGGGAACCAGGTATGCCTTAGACAGACCGTTGAAGGTGATCACGGAAACGTCCTCATCCAGAGAGGCGATGGAAATATGCTGTTTGTCATCGAACAGCAGCTTGTCGTAGATCTCATCGGCGAAGATAACCAGGTTATGTTCCCGGGCCAGGCGGATGATCCCCCGCATGGTCTGCTGGGTGCAGACAGAGCCCGTGGGGTTGTTGGGGTTGATCAGCACGATGCCCCGGGTCTTCTCGTCGATCTTGCTGGCAATATCATCCAGGTTCGGCTGCCAACTGTTCCCCTCGTCCAGATAGTAGGGGTTCAACCGGGCACCCAGCTTGTTCACGATGGCCGTGTACAGAGGATAGCCGGGAGTGGGAGTCAAGACGTTCTCCCCCTGATTTACCAGGGCGGTGAGGCAGATATCTATGGCCTCGCTGGCTCCGGAGGTGATGAAGATGTCCAGGATATTATCGATCCCCTTAGCGCTGGCCGCTCGCTCAATGGCAGCGATGGCAGTCTTGATACCAGAAGATGGGGAATAGCCGTTCTTGTTGGCCAGCATGGCCTGGTATGTGGCCTCGATGATATGTCGGGGAGTTTGGAAATCAAATTTATTGGGGTCGCCGATGTTCAGATAAAGCATCTTCTTGCCCCCCCGGGCCAGCTCATTGGCCAGAACCACGATGTCGCGAACCGCGTAAGTTATCTTCTCGGTCCGGGCGGCCGGCGTGATCTGCGCTGTTTTACCCATGTTTTCCTCCCTTGGCTGGTAGATCGGGCTAGTATCTAGGATCAAAGATCCAGGATCAAGCTTGCTAAAAAGCAAACAGAATGGCCAGATGCCATCGGCCACCCTTCAGTTTGATATCCTCCGTGAGGGAAACCCCATAGGCCAGGCGTACAGGCCCCACGGGGGTGGAATACCAGAGCTCCAGTCCTGTGGAAGCATTGAGCTGTTTCCAGGTGGCCCGGCGAGGATCTTGCCACACGTTGCCCACGTCAAAAAAGAGATCGCCCCCCAGGGAACGCCACAGGGACCTTCTCAGTTCCAGGTTCAATAAAAGTAACCCCTCCCCACCAAGGGGATTGCCTGCCGGGTCCATGGGGCCCAGAGAGCGCTCGACAAATCCCCGAACGGTGCTGGCTCCTCCGGCATAGAAGCGCACATCCGGGGGAACTTCGCTGCTCTCTGCATACTCCTCTGCCCAACCCAGTTTTATCCTGGAAGCCAGAACTGCTGCCCGAAATAGTGCTTTATACCTATTCCAGGATCCCCCGGCCTTAACGTAATTGTCGTCTCCTCCAAGAGGTCCTCCAACCAGATCGGCAGAGGCCCGGGTGAGGGATCCCCGGGTTGGCTCAAAGATATTGTCCCGGCTATCTCTCTCCCAGGATAAAGAGAGCGTATGACGGATGCTCTCCCCGGAAGCTTCCAAAAGAACGTCCTCCACCTGCGCATGCACTCCAAAGATATCCACATTCTCGTATTCCAGGGCCAGCCAGACCTTGGTCAATTGGCCCAACTCCCGGCTAACGGTGAACTTCCCTCCCCAACGCTGAACTTCATAGCTGCGCCCCTTGGACTTGAGCCCGGGCTCATAGTATAAACTTATCCAGGCAGGCATTCTGCTGCCCAAAAACCAGGGCTCGGCGTAGGTCAATTCCAACCGTTCTTTCAGGTTCTCCCACTCGGTGATGACCCGGAAGGTGGCTGTGGCCTGTAGAGAAAACTTTCTGCCCGTGTGCAACAGATTCCGGTGGCCCCACTCCACCGTCAAGTCCGCGGTCATATCATATTCTTCATCCTGGCCCGCCTCGGTGCTCAGTCCCACCCAGCGCATAGGCTTCTCCTGCACGACGACCCTAAGATCCGGGGGCAATGAATCGCCGGCGGTTCTCTGCAGATGGATATTAGCGTAAGTGAACAGACCGGTGCTGTAGATCCGCTGCCGGCTGTCCAGGAAGGCCTGCCGGTTGTACAAGACGCCTGGCCCGATGGTCAACTCTCGCCGGACCACATTTTTTTTGACCTCTCTGAGACCCTGATATCGGATATGGCCCAGGTATACCGGAGCCCCCTCTTCGATCTGGAACGTGACCAGAGCCGCAGTACTCTCTCTGTGCACCTGCGCGGTTGCCCGGGCATAGGGATAACCCACATCACCGTATTTATCAGCGATGTTTCTGATATCAGTCTGCAGCAGAGAAAGGTCCAGGGGCTGGCCTGCCCGGATGGTCAATCCCCTGCTCAGGTGTTCCCAGTTCAACCTCTCATTGCCCTGCAACAGCACCTTCTCCACGAAAGTTCTGGGGCCCTCATGGATGGATATTTTCACGACCAGGCTGTAGGAGCCCTCCACGGGAATCTCCTCTGCCGTCACCGCACAGTCAAAAAAACCGTTTTTATGATAGAAGGCCTTGATGTTGACTAAATCCTTCTCCAGATTGTGCCTGTAAAAAGGGCGTTTTTTATACCAGCTGCTCTCCCTGGTCTTCATCAATTTCTCAATCTGCCCGTCGGAGTACGTTTGGTTTCCTTCTATCTGTATTTTTTTGACTGTTTGGCTTATGGCCTGGTCCACCCCTGTTACCAGAACAAGCAAACCCAACAGCACAGGCACCAGCCAGGTATGGTTTCTAAGGGAGCATTTCATCTGATCAAGGCTCCGAAGCAAGGGAGTACGACCACAACCTTTAGTAATTCCACTCCAGACTGAGGCCCATACGGTATAAGCCCTTTTCGTCCCGATTTCCCCGCAAAGATAGATTTCTAGTTAAGCTATACTCCACCCCCACCTGCTCGCCGCTCTGCTGGGACAGGTTTCGGGTGTATTCCACATAGATATTGGAGGACAGATAGGCACCCACGGTGAGCTGGATCTCTTCCAGGTTCAATTCCCCTGAGCTAACCGGATCGAGGGTGAACTTATCCACTCCCAGGGTTCCGCTGGCCTTGCGATTGACCGCTTCATGGAGATAATTACCGAAATAGCCTAATGCTTGAGAGTAGGCCAACTGCTTGGCGCTCAAGGTGTCCAAACCGGCGGTGCTCTGGCGGAAGGTCAGCAGGGCGATGATGTCCCCCTCACCATAGCCGGAAGAGGATGTCAGCTGAATGGTGGGAGAGTGCAACCTGTCCGCGATGGTCAGCTCGATCCGCTCCTGATCCACCTCAGTCCAGGCCACCACATTTAATAGCGGGTTTATCTCTGCCAGATCGTCGAAGATCACCTTGCCCTGGTCGATGTTAAAATTGTTCCTGTATAAAGAATAGGTGCCCCGGATCGTCTCCAGCTCTCCCAGCAGGCCTAATTGCCCCTCCTGCTGGAGCACACGCAATTTGCCTTGCATCTCGATGTTGGCCGCCTCGTTCCGCACCCAGCAGTTCTTGGGGATTTGCACCGTCAGATCCAGACCATAGGCCGGCGGTTCCTCGGCGGTGGACACCGGGGAGGTGGAGGAAAGATCTTTGGCGTATAAGAAGCGGACTAAATCGATTTCTCCGCTGAGCTGGGGCACCTTCTGGCCCCTTACTCGCAGATTGGCATCCAGCTCGGCCTCGATCATCTCCGCTGGATAATCCACGAAAAGCCCATCTGCTCTCATGGCCAAGTCGAAGGCCGGACCGGTCAGATCTATTCGGCCGGAGATCCCAAACCGGCCACGTCTTTGCGCACCAAAATACTTTACCCACAAACGTTTGAACCAATTTCTCTCCCTGATGGGAGTCTCTCCCTCGATTCGGTCGATCACCAGATAAGGGCCATCCAGATTGATTTGAATCTCTAAATTCTGGATGGAATTGCCCATGGAGGCCAGTCGAAGAGTTCCCTCTGTGAGGTTAAAAAATCCCTCGTATCGCGGCTGGCTAACAGTTCCGCTGGCCTTAAAGCGAAGGGCAAAGGGTCCCTGTATATCTTCTATCTCTTTGACCAGCAGGGACAAAAGGCCCGGAGATGAACCTTCCCCAGAAATGGCCAGATCCCAGGCCTCCCCGGTCAATAGCTTCCCTTTTTTGAGATCTATGGGCAGGTAGCCCTCTCCCCGGAACACACTGTCACCCCGGCGGGCCTGAAACTCCTCCACGGTCAGCCGACCGTCAGCATAAGCCATTTGGGTGCTGATTCTATCAAATGTCACCTGGTCGAAGCTGCCCTCTTCCCAGCAAAAGGAGGCCTGTCCCAGCGGATCCTTTGTGGACCCCTCCAAAGCTACATCCAGGGAAACCGGACCGGAGAGCAGATGCCCGGTGGGCAATAGATGGGAGATAAGCTCCAATCGCATGTCCTGAAGGCGAGCCATCCCCTGGATCCTGGAGCCGGGCCCCACCGTCCCCTGTAAAGAGATGGATCCCGCCTCCAGGATCAACTGCGACTCTTCCAGCCGGAGAATACCGTTCCCATAAAACAGCTCCATGGGACGGGAACTGAATAGGCCATATCCACCATAGTCGCCCCACAGGGTGTCGACCCGGGCGGTAACTTGCCCTTCTACGAAGTTTATCCGGCCGGCAGCGGCCATTTGTCCCTGGTGACTCTCCAGGCTGAGGGAATCCAGGTATATCTGCTGGCCAGTGAAACGCCCCCGGGCCAGTCCCCGATCGATGATCACACGGCCGGCCTCGCCGTGGAAAAATCGCAGGGCGAAAAACCCCTCATCGCGAGACATGGCGCCCCTCAACCCGAAACTACCCCTGGCCTCCTTGAGCTCGCCGGCACCCTGTCGAAGATCACTCAGCTTCAACTGACCGGCCAGGACCGGGTCGGAAAGCGGTCCCAGAGCACGGAAACGCGCCTGCAAAGCGCCCGACATCTGCGAGCGATTCAACAACCAACCCACATCCTCCACCTCAACCTCGGCCCAGGCGTCCAGGTGTTGGCCATCATCCAGGGAACCGACCAGAAAGATATGCGCCCCTTCCAGGTCCAGCTCCAGACCTTGATCCACGGTCCAGAGCCCCCGGTCAAAACGGATCTGCCCGCGGATGCTCTGAAAGGCCCGTCCAGCGACAGCACCCTCTTCCAGATCCACATCGGCGGTGGCCCGGAGAGTCTGCGGAGAAAGGTTTCTGCCCGATGCCACAAGCCGGCCAGTTAGCTGAGATGGCGGGCCCCCTCCCGTGATCGCCGAGAGATCCACCTGCCGCAGGGCAAGGTCTGCCCAGAAACCAGGGTCATCTTTGCCTGTCTGCAGATATCCCCGCCCCTGCATGATGATGCCCGGACTCCTCAAAGAAAGATAATCCAGTTCCAGCTTGTCCTCCCACCAGCTAAAATTGCTGCTCAGCTCATGGATATCATATCCGCCAACCCGGCCCCGGATCTGAACATGGCCCTGGCAACTGATACTGTCCCCCTGAACCCGGGCGTTCAGCATCAGATCACCCTCTGGGAATTTCTCCAATCCCAGGGCCAAGGACAACTCGTCCATACATAGAGAGTTTGCCCAGACGCCCAGGGAACATGAAAAGGCGGGAAATAGCACAATCCGGCCGGAAATACCCAGACGGGACTTGTCTGTTTCAGCCTGAAGCCGAGCTAACTGCACCGTTCCCCGGGAAAAGATCAGATCCGTGGAAAGGCCTTTCACAGCCAACTTTCGGCAGGGCACAACAAGTTGGCAACGAACCACCTGTAAATGCAGTTGCTCCTGTTTGGCATGGACCAAGAGCTCCACATCCAGACTGTCCACCTGAACCCCGGATGAGCTTTCCAGCCGTCCACCGGAAATGGTCAAACGATCCACTTCGAAGGCTGGAATCGCCGGCACGATCTGATCAGCGGTCAATGGTTCCGATGCCGCTTTTGCCGAGCTTTCTTTGTCGGGCTGGGGCCAGAAAATAACGGGTCCCTGCAGCAAAACTTCCTGCAGGCGCCACTGCCTTCTGACCAACTTGCGCCAGTCATACTGAAGGTAGATACCCGGCAACTGTACCCGGCCCTGACCACCGTCAAAGAAAACCTGCACTTCTCTCAGAGAGAGATTCCGGTAAAGATCTCCCCCGATATCGCCGATCTGTATCTCCAGGCCAAGAGGACCCTCCAGGAACAAGTCGATGGTCCTGTTAGCCAACCACTCCGGCAGGGGCGTGAACAACAGGGCCAGCAGACCAGCGAGGCAGAGAAAAATCACCCCCATAAGAGCAAAGGATGTCTTTCTACTCTTTGAAAACATGATCAGTTAAACTCCCGGCGTGGGAAGATGAGGGAGTGTTATAGGCTCCCCCACTAAAATTAGCAGCAGAAAGGAGGAAAGGTCAAGGGGAAAGTAATGTGCAGATCAACTATCCCAGCAGCCCGGTTGGCCGAGCCATCAGCTGGCCCGGGAATCTCACATCACCCCGGACTCCAGGATATTCAACAGACCCCTGTCAGCGTCCAGGGTGGCCTGCACCCCCTGGGGCAAGGTAGCCTTAAACCGTCCGTGGCCGAAACCCAATCCAGACAGAACGGGAACTCCCAGATCTCCCAGGCGATCCCGGAACACTTCCGGCAAGCTGAAAGAATCTGCGAAAGTACTTTTTCCCTCTCTGGGCTCACAGCGAATATACTGGCCCAGGGCAATGCCGGCTACCCGGTCTAGCTTTCCCGACAACCGCAGTTGGGTGAGATATCGGTCCAGGCGATAGGGCTGCTCATCCACGTCTTCCATAAAAAGAATGGCTCCCTCCAAATCGGGCTCAAAGGGGGTACCCAATAGAGAGACCAGGACCGACAGACATCCGCCCATCAGAATACCGGTGGCCACGCCGGGACAGATAGCCACCGCCTCCTCTCCCTCCGGTGGAGCCCCGATGGGCGCCGGAGGACAAGGTTGGGTCAGGACAGACAGCATTCGCTCCCGATTGTCCTGTGCAAAATCACCGGCCATCTCGGTGGTCACCATTGGCCCGTAAAAGGTCACCAGACCGATCTTTCTCAGGATAGCTATCTGTAGAACGGTGATGTCACTATAGCCCATGAAAATTTTAGGGTTTTTCTTCAGTGTCGCAAAATCCAGCCAGGGCAATAACCTGCTGGCGCCGTATCCGCCGCGGACACAGAAGATGGCCTCCACGGTCCTATCGGCGAACATCTCGTTCAGATCCGCTGCCCGGGCCTTATCGTCTCCGGCCAAATAGCCGTGGCTGTTCAGCAAATAACGGCCCGGCCGCACGCGGAAACCCAACCCCTCCAGCGCTCGCTGACCCCGGCGCAGAGAGCTGAAGCTAACCGGACGGCTGGCCGGGGCCACCAGTCCAATCAAGGCTCCGGGCTTTAGTCTGCGTGGCTTGATCATGACCACTCCTTTTGGCCGTCGAAATATGACCTGGTCTGGCCAACTCCCTGGAAAAGGATCCTCATAGTCATCTCCGCCTGGAATAAAGCCCCCAGGCAAAAAGAGACGGGGAGCCCTCCGGCCACCCCGTCTGTTGTTGGCAATCGTTGAGCAGCTTCACTTCTCCAGTGCCCTTTGGTACAGCTGACGGTATTTCTGTGCCGATCGTTCCCAGGAAAAATCGGCCTCCATGGCCCGGTCCACCAGTTTTTGCCACCGGCTCCCGTCCGCATAGGCCCGCACAGCTCTGTCGATGGCGGCCAGCATCCGATCTGCTCGATATTCTTCGAAGACAAACCCGTTGCCGTTTTCGGGATCCTGATCCACATCCCGGATCGTATCGGCCAATCCGCCGGTGGCCCTGACGATGGGGATGGTCCCGTATCGCAAACTGTACATCTGGTTCAGCCCGCAGGGCTCGTACCGTGAAGGCATCAAAAACATGTCCGCCCCGGCCTCGATCAAATGGGCCAGACTGTTGTCAAAAGCCAGAGCCAGACCTACCTTTTTGGGGTACCTCTTCTGTAACGCTTGAAGTTTGCGATGGTACTCTATTTGTCCTGTGCCCAGGATGACCAGCTGGAGGTCCAGGGCCAGGATCTCCTCTGCGGCCTGGAGGATCAGGTCGAAACCCTTCTGATCGGCCAGGCGGGATATCATTCCAATGAGCGGATGCTGTTTTCGCAACCGGGGCAGATCAAAAGCTTTCAGCAGGGCCACCTTGTTTTTACGCTTTCCGGACAGGTCCCCCCTGCCATAGCGGTGAGCGATGAGCTGGTCTTTTTCAGGGTTCCATTGTGTGTAATCCACCCCATTGAGAATTCCATACAGGTCGGCGCTTCGGCTCCTTAACACACCCTCCAGACCCACTCCAAACTCGGCACTTTGCTGGATCTCCTGGGCATATCGCTCGCTGACGGTGTTGATCACATCGGCAAAGATCAGGCCGGCCTTCATGTAATTGAGCTCGCCGAAAAACTCCATAGCCTCCATGGGATTGGCCAGTCGTTGGGGAAGACCGATCTTGGAGATGATTTCCAGGGGAAATCGCCCCTGGTAGGCCAGGTTATGGATGCTATAGACCGTTTTAACCCCCTCCAAAACAGGATCGTTGTCAAAGACCGTGCGCAGATAGACGGGGATGAGACCACAGTGAAAATCGTTGCTGTGGATTAGATCCGGCCTCCAACCATCCTTTCTGATCCACTCCAGGAGAGCCAGATTAAAAAAGGCGAACCGGAGAGCGTTATCGGCATAGCCCTGGCCGGTCTTAGGATCCGCGTACACACCGTGGCGATGGAAAAACCGCTGGTTTTCCAGAAAGTAGATCTCCACCTCGCTGGCCGGTAAAAAAGCTCGCCAGATGGTAACCGTCTCTGTTTCCTCCCCCATGGAAACGGATATGGGCCCGGAGACCTCCTGCAGATTTACTTGCTCCCGGGATACCGATCCATAAAGAGGCATAACCACTCGCACATCCAATCCCAGGTGCTCAAGAGCCTTGGGTAATGCGCCGGCGACATCGGCCAACCCGCCGACCTTGGCATAGGGAACCACCTCGGCAGCGGCGAAAAGTACCTTCATCTGCTCCGCCATAGACGCTCCTTTACGCTTCTTGCCCTGAAGAACCAGGCTTCTCCAGCAGATACTTAACTGCCTGTTCCGGGGGCATGGGATTTATGTAAAATCCGGTGCCCCATTCGAAACCGGCCACCTGGGTCAACTTGGGCATTATCTCGATGTGCCAGTGATATTCCCGGGAATAGTCATCCTTTAAGGGAGCTGTGTGCACGATATAGTTGTATGGAGGACTTTTGAGGGTTTTCTTCAGCCGTCCAATGGTGTCCTTCATTATGGCGGCCAACTGGCTGTACTCGTGCTTGTGGGCCTGTTCGAAGTGCGCCTCATGTATTTTGGGGATGATCCACATCTCGAAGGGAAATCGGGAGGCAAAGGGCGCGATGGCCACGAAATCTTCATTCTCGCCGATGATCCTGATGCGATCTCTGAGCTCCTGAGCAACGATATCGCAGAAAACACAGCGCTCTTTGTACTCGTAATATTCGCTGGCTCCAGCCAGCTCCTCCATCACCCGTTTGGGAACAATCGGGGTGGCGATCAGCTGGCTGTGGCTGTGAATTAGAGAGGCACCGGCGGCTCGGCCCTGATTTTTAAAGATCAGGACATATCTAAATCGCGGGTCTTTCTTCAGATCCAGGATACGATCACGATAGGCCCAGAGGATATCCTCAATCTGCTTCTGTTCCAAATCGGCCAATGTCTTCTCATGGTCGGGAGTCTCGATGATCACCTCATGCGCCCCTATCCCGTTCATCTTGTCGAACATCCCCTGTCCCTGCCTGTTGAGTTTCCCCTCTATGCGCAGCGCCGGGAATTTATTGGACACTACCCGCAAGCTCCATCCGGGCTGGTCCGGCAAAGTTCCCTCCTTACGATAGGCCATGATCTCCGGTGGGGTCTTGTCCTCATTCCCCGGACAGAAAGGACATGG
>CBDUWG010000011.1:0-13640 GCA_965370845.1 uncultured bacterium | reverse complement strand
TCCACGGCACCGGAGACAAAGAACCTCAGATTCTTCACCGTGGGAACGGGACCGCCGAAGCTGAGCTCCACCTTGTTGGTACCATAATCGTAACGGGTGTCATTGAGGAGAGCATCGGTGTGGTACTCCACGCTTCCACCGTATCTTGCAGTTCCCTCTTTGGTGATGATGTTTACGATACCGGACATGGCCTCGCCATACTCGGCATTGAAGCCCCCGCTGATCACCGACATCTCGGCGATGGCGTTGGTCTCTATGTTCACACCTCGCTGCTGATAAACGGGGTCGTTGGCGATCACCCCATCCACCACATAGACCACCTCGTTGTCACGGCCGCCGCGGATGTGCAAACCGCTGGAATACCCTCCCCCCGTCTCCACCGCGCCGGCCTGGTTGGCCACCACGTCCGTAAAGGTGGTTACCGGCATCTTGCTGATCTCACTTCCGCTGATGAGCTTGGAGCTGGAGGTGACGGTTCCATCCACGATGGGCCTTTCGGCGACGACCACCACCTCTTTGACGATGTCCAACTGGGTTTCCCCCAGGGGGAAATCGATGGTCGTGGTCATGTCTGCCGAGACCTGGACATTCTGTACCTCCAAGGGGGCATAGCCCATCATAGAGGCCGTCATGATATAGGTGCCCACCGGCACGTTGATGATGAAATACCCGCCCTTCAGGTTGCTGGCCGCGCCCATTGTGCTGCCCTTGATGATAACATTCACTCCGGGCAGGGAAACGCCGGTGCTTTTATCGTACACCCGACCGGTAAGTTTCCCGGTGGTGCCGGCCAAAGCAACTCCGGCGATGACCCAGGCCAAACACACTGCGAGGCATATGACACTCAAACTTTTACGTTTGAACATACCTCATCACTCCTTTCCCTCAGGTTGAGGAGGAGAAAGCTTCCTCAGAAAACGGCGGCGCTCCTGCCGCTGATCCTCTGTTACGGAAACCTAGAACCGCCGCAACCGTGAACGTAACTCGTAGATTACTCGAGAGATAAAGTAAACGATAAACCTCCTTTTGATAGAAACATACCAGCTAAAAAAGGTCCATCTTCCTATGGTGAACTGACCCGATCATTCGATTACCCTAAGGCACTTTCGGATATAGCCTTCCACCTATATGCAGTATGGCAATATACTATCTGTAATCTCTTTTGTCAACCCTTTTTTTGGTCATCGGAGTCAATTATAACAGATTCCCCCAATCTCTCGGAATTGCTTTAAAACTCAGGATTATTAAGCAGGCAACTCACGTAATGGCCGTCGCCTTGATCCCGGAGCTGGGGCACTACTTTGTCGCACCGGGGGAGGCGCTCTCTGCAGCGGGGATGAAAGGGACAACCGGAGGGAGGATTCGCCGGACTGGGCACGTCGCCAAGCAGGATGATGCGTTTCCCTTTGGCCCCGGGATCGGCAATGGGTACAGCCGACATCAGAGCTCGCGTATAGGGGTGCTTGGGGGACTCGTACAATCTGCTGCTCTCAGCAAGCTCCACAATTCTTCCCAGGTACATGACCGCCACCCGGTCGCTGATATGCTTGACCACGCTGAGATCGTGGGCAATGAACAGGTAGGTGAGCTGAAACTGTTTCTGCAGATCCTGTAGAAGATTGATGATCTGGGCCTGTATGGACACATCCAGGGCCGATACGGGCTCGTCGGCGATGATGAACTTAGGATTGACGGCCAGAGCGCGGGCCACTCCGATGCGCTGCCTCTGGCCGCCGCTGAATTCGTGGGGATATCTCCTGGAGTGGTGCGAGGAGAGGCCAACGATCTGCAGTAGCTCGGCCACTCGCTTTTTTACCGCATCACCCGAGGCTAACTTATGGATCCTGATGGCCTCGCTGAGCATACCCCCGACAGTCATCCGCGGATTCAGGGAGCCATAAGGGTCCTGGAAGATGATCTGCATCTCCCTGCGCAGGGCACGCAGCTCTTTTCGGCCCATGGCCAACACATCCCGCCCATCGAAGATCACGCTTCCCTCGGTGACATCCAGAAGCCTGAGCATGAGCCGCCCGGCGGTGGTCTTGCCGCAACCACTTTCGCCCACCAGTCCCAGAGTTTCCCCTCTCCTGATGAACAGATCCAGGCCATCAACGGCCTTCACGTGGCCGACGATCCGGGAAAAGAGACCCTTGCGAATGGGAAAGTACTTCTTCAGATTTTTTACTTCCAAGAGCAGATCTGTCATGGAAAAACCCTCTGCATGTCAGGCTCGAAAGCAGCGCACCCAGTGATCCGGAACCAGCTCCCTCAGGTCCGGCTCCGCCTTCCGGCACTCGCCAATAACCCGGGAGCATCGAGGATGGAACTTGCACCCCTGAGGAAAAGCCAGGGGGTTGGGAACCATCCCGGGGATAACCGCCAGGCGGTCCCTGAACTCGGTCAGCTTGGGTATCGACCTCAGCAGACCCTGAGTATAGGGGTGGCGAGGTGTGTTAAAAATTTCCTGAACTCCAGCATATTCCACGATCTTCCCGGCATACATCACCGCCACCCGGCTGGCTACCTCGGCGATGACCCCCAGATCGTGGGTGATCATGATCACTGCCATGTTCAGTTCCCGCTGCAGGCGTTCCAACAACTCCAGGATTTGTGCCTGGATGGTCACGTCCAGGGCGGTGGTGGGCTCATCGGCCAGGAGCAGGGACGGATTGCAGGACAGAGCCATGGCGATCATCACTCTCTGACGCATCCCTCCGCTGAGCTGATGAGGATATTCTCGCACCCTTTGTTCTGGCGCCGGGATTCCCACCAGTCTGAGCATCTCTATAGCCTTTTGGCGGGCCTCTTTTTTGGACACCTTTTGGTGGAGAATGACGGCTTCCTCGATCTGGCTGCCGCAGGTAAAAACGGGGTTAAGAGATGTCATCGGCTCCTGGAAAATCATGGAGACCTCGTTGCCGCGGATATCCCGTACCTGTTTTTCGTCCAATTCCAACACATTCTTTCCGCCCATAATAATCTGGCCGCCCACAATTTTCCCCGGCGGATCCGGTATCAGCCGCATGATGGATAAGGCAGAGACGCTTTTCCCACATCCCGACTCTCCCACCAAACCCAGCGTTTCCCCTTTATCAACCTGGAAACTGACCCCGTCGACGGCCTTGGCGACACCCTCATCAAGGAAAAAGTAGGTTTTTAAATCCTTTACTTCCAACAACTTGCCCATTCCCATCTCTCCAGAATCGACTCGTGAAACCGGAAACTCAATCTCTCAACCTGGGATCCAGGGCGTCCCGGAGACCGTCCCCGAACAGGTTATAAGCCACCACCGTGAGCACGATAGCCAAGCCCGGGAAGGTGGCGATCCACCAGGCCCCCAACAGATTATCCCGCCCCTGATTGATGATATTCCCCCAGCTGGCAGTGGGGGGCTGGACCCCCAGGCCCAGAAAGCTCAAAGCCGCCGCCACCAGGATAGTGCTGCCCACCCGCAGGGTGGCGCTGACGATGATGGGGGCCATGGCATTGGGCAGGATGTGGCGGAAGATGATCCGCGGGGTGCTCAAACCCAGGGCGTGTGCCGCCTGCACGAACTCCTGCTCCTTCAGGGACAGGATTTGCCCCCGGATCAGCCTGGCCGTCCCCATCCAACCCGTGGCCCCCAGCACGGCGATGATCAGCCAGATCTGCGGGCTGAACAGGGCGATGAGGGTGAGGATGAGAAACAGCCGGGGAAAGGCCAATGCCATATCCACCAGTCGCATGATGATATTATCCACCTTGCCGCCGTAGTATCCGGCTATGGCCCCGATAAAGGTGCCCATGGTGATGGCGATGGCCACGGCCACAAAGCCGATGCTCAAGGAAATCCGGGAGCCGTAGATAATCCGGCTGAGGATATCCCGCCCAAACTTGTCGGTGCCCAACCAATGGACCTTCTGATTCCACCATCGGGACCTCACAGTTCTGGTGATCCTTTTCACCTCATCGCGGCTCACGGTCACGACCGGCGAGGTTCCCTGTTCTCCATCTCCAACGGACACATAGGAGATCTGATCGCCCAGGTCGCGGACCTCCTGGGCCACGATCCTCTGGCCACCCTCCAGAACCACCACAGGCGAGAAGAGCCCGGACAGAGGAGGGAGATAGCGCAAACGGACGATATCATCCTGAGCATTGGGATCAAAGGGGGCCAGAAAGGGACCCAGAAATGCCACGGCGTAGAGGGCCAGGACGACCACCAAGCCCACCACGGCCAGCTTGTTCTTCCGAAACTGGGTCTTGGTGATCTCCCAGTGGCTGACACCCTTGTCCCCTGTACCTCTTCCCCAACGCAGGGTTTTCACCAGGGAAAAGGTCCATAAACCCAGCAGGACCAGGAGCAGGAAGATGGACGCCACCACTCGATCCAGCTTGCCCGAGGCGAAGGCTGTCAGGACACAATCGCAGCGGTACGCGGCGAAGGCCAGAAACATGGCCGAGGAACCCAGCAGCCACAGGCCCAGCCTGCGCTCGCCGAGGGCCATTAGCCCGGACCCGGGAAGAAAAACGGAGGCCCAAATAGCCCTGGTCCGCTTTTTCTCTATCTGTGCCGCCCTCGTGTTCATCAAAAATCGTTTCCCCTGAAGAATTACCCCAACCGAATACGCGGGTCTAAGAAGGAGTATGTGATGTCGGCCAGCAGATTACCCACAACCACCATCACCGCCGCGATCAGGTTGACGGCCAGAATCACCGGATAGTCCCGGGCGAAGATGGCCGTTATGGCCACGCGACCCATGCCCGGCCAGGCGAAGATGGTCTCGGTGATCACCGAACCACCCAGAAGAAAGGGAAGATACAGGCCGGTCAGGGTGACGATGGGGATCAGGGCATTGCGCAGCCCGTGTTTGAAGATCACCACCCGCTCGCTCAGGCCCTTGGCCCGAGCCGTCCTGATGTAATCCTGCCGGACCACTTCCAACAGGCTGCCGCGCATGAAACGGGCGGTGCCGGCGGCCGTGGCGATGCCCAGGACGAAGACAGGCATGATCAGGTGGGTGATCCGATCCCACAAATTATGCCAGAATCCGAAGAGGTCGGCATTGATGGACTGCATCTGAGAGGCGGGAAGCCAGCCCAACAGCAAAGAGAAGAGCAAAATCAACATCAGGCCCAGCCAGAAACTGGGCATGGAATAAATGAACAGGGCACTGGCGGTGATGGAGTGATCCACCGCAGTGTACTGCTTGATGGCTGAGATGACCCCAATTACGACGCCCACGATGATATCTAACAAAAGTGCCAGGAACGTCAATTGCAAGGTGTTGGGTACGGCCTCTTTGAGGATATCCAGCACCGGCCGGTGAGCGGTGAAGGAGATTCCGAAATTGCCCCGGGCCATGCTGGACAGCCATTTCACATACTGGATGTGCAGGGGCTGATCCAGCCCCAGGTTCTTGCGCATCAGCTCCATCACCTCGGGGCTGATATCCGGATTCCGATACAGAGCCATGGGATCGCCGGGGGCCAGGTGAATAATAAAGAAGGTGATGGTGGCCAGCCCGATGATCAGGGGTATGGCGATGAGAACTCTCTTCAGGATGTAGATCAACATGATAGGCAACCCCCGAGATCAGTATTTCCGTTCGTCTTCCGGAATCCACCAGCCGGCGATGCTAATCAGCGAGCCGCGGATGTCCATATGCACGCCATAAATTCGCTTGTGAATCGCGTTGATTCGTTTAGGGATATACAAAAAGGTGTATGGTTGATCCTCGTGGATGACCTCTTGAAATCGACGCCAGATCTCTCCGGCTTGTTGCCGATCGACACAACGCCGGCCCTCGTCCATCAGCCCATCCGCCTCCGTGTTGGAATAGGAGCCCATGTTGTACTTTCCGTCGATGGCCTTGGAGTGAAAGATATCCGTGGGATTGACCACGAAGTCCTCCGACCAGGCCAGGATGCAGGCATCGAACTGTTTTTTCTCTGTCTGGTCGATGAACACCGTCCACTCCACTACGCGGGGGATGACCCTGATGCCAACCTCCGCCAGGTCACGTTGCACCATCACGGCGATGTCTTCCCGAATCTGATTGCCCAGGTTGGTTTTTAACTCGAACTGAAACCTCTGCCCATCTCTGTCCAGCCATCCATCTCCATCGTGATCGGCCCAGCCTTCATCGGCCAGCATCTGCCTGGTTTGCTCCGGATCATAGGGATAGGGCTCGATCTCTTCATTGTAGGCCCAGGAAATATGCGGGATCACCGGGCCGGTGCAGATCTGAGCCATTCCGTACCACAGGCCATCGGTGATCTCCTGGCGATCGATAGCCATGGTCAGGGCCTGGCGAACTTTCCGGCTGGCAAAGAGCGGATTGGCCATGTTCCAACCAAGATAGACGTAGCCCCGATAGGGGATGGTCCACACCCCAAACCGGGGGTTTTTGGAAATGCGCTGGTAATCCTTGGGCGGAATGCCCCGCATCATGTCGATCTCGCCCGTCTCCAGATTGGTCAACAGGGCCGTCTGGTCGGGAATGATGCGAAAAATAATGCGGTCCAGATGAGGCCGGCCTCCGTAGAAGGTCTCATTTGGTACAAATTCCAGGTACTGGCTGCTGACCCACTTCTTCAACTTAAAGGGCCCATTGCCAATGGGCTGACGGTTGAAGGAACAGCTGCGCATCTCTGCCGGCGGCATCTTCACCAGGAGATGTTCGGGCATGATCAGCAATTGCAGATCGTTCAGCTGATCGGCATAGGCCATCTGGAAAAAGAAGGTGATGGTGTAATCGCTCACCACCCTCACCGAATCCACCAGGTCTAGCTGGCTCCGGCTGGCCCAAGCCAACCGGGGATCAATCCACATGCGATAGCTATAGGCCACATCGTGGGCAGTCGTGGGAAGGCCATCGGCCCAGAAAACGTCCCGGCGCAGCTGGAAAGTCAGCTCCCGCTGATCCGGGGAGAATTCCCACGATTCGGCCAAACAGGGAACGATCTGTAGATTCTCATCGTATCTGGTGAGGGGCACGAAGAGCATGTTCTCCATGATCTCCGTGGCCACAGCATCCGTGGAGACAAAATCGCTGAGGGCATCCACGTCGCTGAACATCCCGATGACCACGGTACCTCCCTGAGAAGGGCCCTGGCCATCATTCTCAGCCCCCATTTCCCTCTTCTCCCCACCACAGGAGAGGGCAAACAGCAAGAAAACAGCCGTCCAAAACACATACTTGCCAAAGAATAAATACGGTATGATTCCAGAAGAAGAATGATGCCGGCAGGATCTGGCCTTGCTCAATATTTTCGCTCCTCAGCCGGCACCCACCAATCCTCCAGATGATAATAAATGCTCAACGGAATGGGGTTGCAGCCTCGAAATCGCTTGTGAATCCCGATGACCACATCGCGCCAGAACAAAAATGTATACGGCTGATCCTCATAGACCAGCTCCTGAAACTGACACCAGATGCCACGCGCCTCGTCTCGATCCATGGTCTCCCGCCCCAGCTCGATGAGACGGTCCACCTCCGGGTTGCAATAGGAGACGTAGTTCAGCTCTTCCGTCGATTTGGAATGCCACACCGAGTTGGGATCCACGGACATCCTGCCCCGCCATCCGGACAGGTAGGCCTCAAAATCATGTCGGTGCACCTGGTCCAGAAAGACGGTCCACTCCACAATCTTGGGGATGACCTTGATCCCGATCTGCTGCAGATCATTCTGAATCATGACCAGCGCATCCTCCCGCTCCCGGTTTCCCATGTTGGTCTTCATGGTAAACTGAAAGGTCTGGCCGTCTTTATCCAGCCAGCCATCGCCATCGTGATCGGCCCAGCCCACCCCGGCCAATATCTTCTTAGCCTGTTGCGGATCATGGGGCAAGGTCACGATACTGTCGTGAAAGGCCCATTTCAGGATGGGCACGATGGGTCCGTAGCACCGCTGGCCATATCCATAGAGGAGGCTGTTGATGATGTCGTCGATGTCGATGGCCATGGTCAGCGCTTTTCTCACATTCGGATCTTCAAACAGGGGATGCCGGTTGTTCCATCCGATGTAAGTGTAAGCGCGCCCAGAGGTGGTGCGTATCTCGATGTCGAGGTTCTTTCTTCTGATCCTGCTCACATCCCGGGGGGGGATCTGTTCCAGCAGGTCGATTTCGCCGGTCTCCATCTGGGTAAGCAGGCTGGTCTGATCGGGGATGATGCGGAAAATCACCCGGTCGAGGTAAGGTCGTCCCTTGTAGTACAGATCGTTGGCCACCAGCTCTACCATCTGTTGGCTGACCCATTTTTTTAACTTGAAGGGCCCGCACCCCAGGGGATTGCGATTAAAGTCGATGGTCCGAATATGAGCCCTGTCCACATCCCCGAGCAGATGACAGGGAAAAACCTCGATGGACGAGTCAAAAACCTGGTCCGGGTATACTTTCCGGAACAGAAATTTCACCGTGTGTTCGTCGACGATGACCATATCCTTGATGAAATCGAAGCTGCCGATGCGCGGACTGGCCACCAGCGGGTCGGTGTATAGCTCATAGCCCAGCCGGACATCCCGGGCGGTCACCGGAACACCGTCCGTCCAGACCACATCTTTGCGCAGATGATAGGTGAGCTCCAGGTGGTCCTCGGAGAACTCCCAGGAGGTGGCCAGATCGGGCTCGAACTCCATGTCTTCGTTCATGGTCGCCAGGGACATGTAGATCTGACCCATCACGTTCGACCCGCCCACAGAGGTGCCCACCACCGGGTTCAGGGAATCGATATCCCCGGAGATGCCCACCACCAGGGTGCCGCCATATCGATCGCCATCGACGGTACCCTCCTCCTCTCGCTCACTCCCACAACCACCCAGGGAAAGACTCAAAAGCGCCAGCATGAGGAGCAGAACGGTGATTTTAACCCTGTTCATCATAAAAGTCACCTCGGGGCACATCAATTCTCAAATACGCTCTTGACATCTCGACCCGGCCCACCACTGGACCCCCGGTTAATATTTTCTCTCATCCTGGGGCACCCACCACCGCTCCGGAAAGCTAAAGGTGCCGCGGGTGTCCATCTGCACATCGCGGAACCGCTTATGGATGGCGTTGACCTGCTCAGGAATGTACAGAAAGGTGTAAGGTTGATCCTCGACGATGAGCTTCTGCGCCTCATCCCAGAGCAGCTTGGCTTTGGTCCTGTCCATCTCTCTTTTGGCCACATCGATGAGATGATCCACCCGGGGATTGGAATAGGAGACGTAATTGAACTTATCATTGATGGACTCCGAGTGCCACATAGTAGTCAGATCCACCTTCAGGCCCACACTCCATCCGGCCACTATGGCCTCGAATTCCTTCCGGTTAGTCTGATCGGAGAAAACCGTCCATTCGATAAACCTGGGGCTCACTTTGATGCCTACCTTGGCAAGTTGATCCTGAACGATGACGGTGATGTCCTCGCGAATGCGATTGCCCCCATTCGTCTTAAGTGCAAACTCGAACTTGCGCCCGTCTTTGTCCAGCCAGCCATCCCCATCGTGATCGATCCAGCCCTCCTCAGCCAGCATCTGCCTGGCCCTCAGCGGATCGTGTGGAAAAACGGGCATGTCCGGATTGTAGGCCCAGAGAATGGGCGATATGGGACTGTAACAGAGCTTTGCCAGGCCGAAGTAAACTGCCTCGATGAGGCTTTGGCGATCAATGGCCATAGTCAGGGCCTGGCGAACCTTCCTGCTTTCGAAAAGAGGATTCGTCAAATTCCAACCGATGTACCCGTAGGCTCTGCTAGGGTACTTGACAATGCGCACATCTGACTTTCCCCTGCGGAATTCCTCCTCCATCCTGGTCACATCCTTGGGCGGGATGGACTCCATCAGGTCCACGTCTCCGCTTCTCAGCTGAGCCAACAGGCTGGTCTGATCGGGAATAATCCGAAAGACGATCCGATCCAAGAACGGCCGGCCGGCACAGTAATTTTCATTGGCCACCAGCTCGATAGTCTGCTGGCTAACCCATCTCTTGAACTTGAAGGGCCCATTGCCTATGGGATGGCGGTTGAAATCGCAGGTTTTCCAACTCTCGCTGGGCAGGTCCGCCAGCAGATGCCTGGGCAATACGCTGCCCACGGAGGCATCCATCAGCTGGTATGGGTAAATCTCCTTGAAAATGAAGGTCACGGTGGTATCATCCACCACCTGAACATCCTCTATGAACTGTTTCCAGCGAATGGCGCTCCAGGCGATGAGCGGATCGATATGCTTATGGTAGGAGAACTTCACATCGTGGGCCGTCGTCTTGACCCCATCGGTCCAGTAGACGTCGTCGCGGAGATAAAAGGTGAGCCGCAGGTGATCCGCAGAGAACTCCCAGGACTTGGCCAATGAGGGGCCATAACTGTCCAGGTCCTCGTTGATCTCGGTCAGGGTTAAAAAGAGCATCCCCTCCACATCCGACGCGCCTCTTGTGCTGGAGACCAACGGGTTCAGGGCATCTACATCTCCGATAATGCCCACCACCAGGGTGCCGCCGTACAGATCGTCGGGAAGTGCCTGGTCCACCCTCTGCTCCTTCTGCCCGCCACAGGACACCAGGAGAAGAAATACCAAAAACCCGATCGCCAATGCCCTTTCCACAGTGCCCCCTCTTATCAACCTCATCTGCCCCTTGCCCTGACCAGTTGAACTTTGTCCGCGGTCAGATCTCGAATACTTGGATATATGATGTTCCCTCTGCCAACATTGGGGTGATACTCCGGGAAAAATCAATATTGCCATAGGTCATGGAAAAGTCAAGGACAAAGTAGTCCATCATCTTCGCAGGGTCCACTCCTGCCGTCCATATCGCTCCCGGACCAAACGGCGGGCCACAGTTTCCTCCTCAAACCGAAGCTGGCCCGGCACCAGACGAACCTGGAGGGCCTCCTGAAATCCCAAAAAAAAGGCGCTGGCCACCTCGGCATAAGAGACCTGCCGAGACAACAGAGCGTCCAGAGAAATTGTCTTTGCCCTCAGCTCCTGCGTCATCTTCCCTCTCTCGTCGGCCTCCCCATGAGGCAGGAGCCGGGCGATTTGAAGGTGCCCTTCGCCGATGAGCAGAGATCCATGCTGGAGCACTGTCCCCTCAATCCATCTCTGGGCGCTGCCCACCACCTTGCGACGGCCCACCATCACCTCGTATCTACCCACGCTGGAGAAGCAGGGAGCCAGACCACGAGCGCCCCCCCACTCAGCGCCGCGAGAGGCGGTACGACGCAGGCATGCCCGGATTCCCAGCCGTTGGAGGGATAAAACCAAGGCCTGGCCGATGCGCTTGTAGATCTCCAGGACGGAACTTCCTGATCCCAAACAGCCCTTTCCGGCGATGACGCTGTAAGTGACCTCCTCATCGTGAAAAACGGCCCTTCCCCCGGTGAGGCGGCGAACCAGGGGGATTCCCAGCCGGGCACACTTCCTCACATCCACCGTCTCTCGGACCCCCTGGGAATATCCGATGGAAATAGCCGCCGGTCTCCAACCGTAAACCCGCACCGTGGGTAGCTGGTCCTGCTGTCCGCCGATGGCGGCGATGGCCTCGTCGACGGCCATATTATAGAATGGGCCGCCAAGCCCGGTATCCAGGAAGCGCCAGGAGCTTTGGCTCTGCCCGCGGGCGGAACAAGACCCGGTTTCAGCCGAATCAAGTTTTCTGAGCGCTGGCCAGCTCTCGAATGAGTTTGCCGGCGATGACGTTTCTCTGAATTTGATTGGTACCCTCGTAGATCTGGGTGATCTTGGCATCCCGCATCATCTTCTCCACGGGATAATCCCTCATATAGCCGTAGCCGCCGAAAATCTGGACGGCATCGGTGGTCACCTTCATGGCCACGTCCGAAGCCATCAATTTGGCCATGGCCGATACCTTGGAAAATCGCTTGGCTCCGGAGTCGATCATCTTGGAGACGGCATAAATCAGGGCGCGGGCGGCCTCAATCTGAGTAGCCATGTCCGCCAACATATTCCGGATGGCCTGAAATTAGGAGATTGGTTTTCCAAACTGCACTCTGCTATGGGCATAGCTCAAAGCCTCATCAAGAGCCCCCTGGGCAATGCCCAGAGCCTGAGCGCCCACCCCCGGCCGGGCCTGATCCAGGGTCTTCATGGCCACGGTAAAACCTAACCCCTCACGACCCAGAAGGTTTTCCCTGGGAACTGGGCAGTCCTGGAAAACAAGCTCCCGGGTGGCTGAGGCCCGGATGCCCATCTTGTTCTCCTTTTTGCCAAAGTCAAAACCCTCCATTCCCCTCTCCAAAATAAAAGCCGCGGCACCGCGACTTCCCTTTGCCCGGTCCGTCATGGCCACCACGGTGTATATTTCCGCCTCGCCCCCATTGGTAATCCACTGTTTGGTTCCATTGAGGATATAGCTGTCTCCGTCGCGGATGGCGGTGGTCTCCATAGCTGCAGCATCGCTGCCGGCATTGGCCTCCGTCAGGCCGAAGGCGGCCAGCTTCTTGCCACTGGCCAGGTCTGGAAGATAGCGCTCTTTCTGCTCCTCACTTCCAAATAAAATAATGGGGAAGGTGCCCAGGGCGCTGCCCGCATAGCAGACGGCGATGCCACCACAGGCCCGGCTCAACTGCTCAGTGGCCAGAACCAGCTCAAAGACCCCGCACCCGGCTCCACCATATTTTTCCTCGATATACAGCCCGAAAAAATCCGCATCGGCAAGAATTTTCATTATCTCCCAGGGAAACTCTCCGGTCTCATCGTGATGGGCGGCCACTGGCTTGACCTTTTCCTGGGCAATCTGCCAGGCCAAATCCTGGATCATCTTCTGCTCTTCGGTGAGGAAATAGTCCATGAGATGGTTCTCCTCCTGTTCAATTATCCATGGCTTTCAGCGCCTCCCGGGCTGCCATCCGCTCGGCATCCTTCTTGCGAAATCCCCACCCCTGCCCAACAACACGACGGCCAAGAAGCACTTTTATGACGAATACCTTTCTATGTTCCGGACCGCCCTGAAAGATCAGCCGGTATTGAGGACACATGCCTCGTGCCTGGGCCAGCTCCAAGAGCAAGCTTTTTTCGTTTTTTAGCGCGGCCGGATCGTCCTCCGGCTTCCACCCCCTCAGAAACTGGCGAATGATAACTCTGTGGATCGCCCGAATTCCGCCATCCAGGTAAATGGCACCTATGAGAGCCTCATAGGCATCGGCTAAAATGGCCGGATTATCACCACCGCCCTGAAGAACCTGTCCTTTATCCATAAAAATATACGAGCCCAGCTGCACCTGTTTGGCTCGCCGGGCCAAGGACGCCTCACACACCAGGACGGCTCTCAGCTCTGTCAGGCGACCCTCAGAAAACTGGGGGAATCGCTTATAAAGCTCTGCGGCGATGACGAATCCCAGAGCAGCATCCCCCAGGAACTCCAGCCTTTGATTGGACTGGCCAGCGGGAGGGCTGGCACAAGATGGATGAGTCAGGGCTTTGCGTAGAAGCTGCTGGTCCCGAAATCGGTATCCGATGGCTTCTTGCAGAGTAGAGTAGGCAGCAGATGGGAGACCAGCATCCTGAGCAGGAGAACTGCTGAGATGATCTTGACTACGGCTCAAACTTCTTCACCACCAGGGAGGCATTGTGGCCGCCAAAGCCAAAGCTGTTGCTGATAGCCACATTGATCGTGTGCTTTCTGGGTTCGTTGGGAACGTAATCCAGATCGCACTCCG